>JACPRR010000121.1 GCA_016189825.1 Chloroflexota bacterium | reverse complement strand
GCGAGTTCACCGTAGTCCTGCACCGGCGCGCACGGTAAATCGATCGACTCAAGACGCCGTAACCACTCGTCGCGCGTTCGAGTGCGAAAGACACGGTCAAGCAGAGCGGTAAGCTCCTCGGCATTCTTGCTGCGCTCGGCAATCCCCGAGAACCTCGGCTCATTCTCTAGCTCAGGCATCTCCAGCGTCTTGCAGAAGTGGGGCCAGAAGCGCTGCGACTGGAGGGCGGCGAGCACCAGCCACTTCTCATCCGAAGCCTGGTATACGTTGTACAGGGGATTGCCCAGCCGCTTCCGGGAGACACGGCGAGGCACCTTGCCGGAGAACAACGTCCGTTGCAGGCCCAACTGGCCGTACCACGCTTGCGTGCCGAGCAGGGATACGTCGACATGTTGTCCCTCTCCGGTCCTCTCGCGGGCGAACAGCGCGACCATGATGCCGTAGGCGAGCACTATGGCACCGGTCCAGTCGGCCGCGCCGTTCACCTGGATAAGGGGCGGAGGCTCCTGGGGCTCTCCGGTCACGCTGAGGACGCCGCCTCTACCCTGGGCGAGGACGTCGAAAGACGGCCTGCGCGCCCCCTCGCCCCTGGTGCCCCATCCGGTTGCAGAAGCGTAAATAAGGCGCGGGTTGATGGCCGAAAGCGTCTTGTAGTCTACCCCGAGCCGCTCTACGACGCCGGGCCTGAAGTTCTGCACGAATACGTCGGCCTTTGCCGCCAGGCGGTGGATGATTTGGCGCCCTTTTTCCTTCCGTACGTCGAGGGCGATGCCCTTCTTGTTGCGGTTGTGGCACTCGAAGTATGATGCAAGGGCTGTCTGATCGCTCCGCCACACCAGCCCTCTGCCCGGGTCGCCGCCGACGCGCTCTTCAATCTTTATCACCTCCGCGCCCATGTCTGCCAGGGCCGTGGAGGCCACCGGGCCTTGCTGCCAGATAGTGAAATCCAGGACTCTGATACCCTCGAGGGCCTGACTCATACTTCCCCCCTTCACATTGTCCGGTGCCTGGGATTTCTGATAATATCACGCGGGCTTCGAACACCCCAAATGCCGTGAAGAGGTACTTATGCTGGATGCTGTCTGGCTGGCCCTCGGCGGGATGGCCATCGTATTCGCTGTCCTGTCACTATTGCTCTTGACCATGGTCATAGTCAAACGCGCCTTCCCGGCACGGAACGAGGAAAAGAAGGGGGGAGCGTAGGTCGATGGAAGCGCTGCAGTCGCTCGGCATACTGAACCTGGGCTGGCAGTCCGTCGTGATGCTGGTCATCGCCGGCGTCATGATTTACCTTGGCATTGGCAAGAAAGTCGAGCCTTACCTGCTCGTCCCTATGGGCGCCGGAGTCTTGATGGCCAACCTGCCGCTAAGCCCGATATCAGATATCGAGCAGGGCGGTCTGTTTGCGGTACTGGCCCGATTTGGCGTGTTCCAGTTCGAGCTATTCCCCTTGCTCATATTCATCGGTGTGGGAGCGATGATCGACTTCGGCCCGTTCCTGGAAAGGCCGTATACGGTGCTCCTCGGGGCAGCAGCGCAGTTCGGCATCTTCGGGACTTTTCTCGTCGCCTATCTGCTCGGCGCCGGCATGTTTGGCTGGTTCGATTTCAGCCTCAGGGATGCGGCCTCCATCGGCATTATCGGCTCGGCAGATGGTCCCACTTCTATCTACGTTTCCACGCTGCTGGGCTCCAAATACGCTCCGTCGATCATTGTCGCGGCGTATTCCTATATGGCGCTGGTGCCCATAATCCAACCGCCGGTGATGCGCCTGCTGACAACCAAAGAAGAACGCGCGATCAGGATGTCCGCGACGCATACGGGCAAGATATCCAGGCGGACGCGGATTCTGTTCCCGATACTGGTCATTCTGGTGGTAGGCCTCGTGGCGCCGCCCGCGATACCCTTGATCGGCGCGTTGATGTTCGGCAACCTGTTGCGCGAGTGTGGTGTCCTGGGAAGCCTGGCAAACACGGCGCAGACTGAACTCGCTAATATCGTCACCATACTCCTCGGCCTGGCTGTAGGTGGGATGATGACGGCGATGCCGCAGACCATCACCCTCACCGGCGGCGAGACGATCGTGATGGCGGGATTCCTGCAACCGGCGACGCTGATGGTGTTCGCGCTTGGAATCGTTGCCTTCGCGCTCGATACGGCAGGCGGCGTCCTCTTCGGGAAGCTTCTCTGCCACCTGTCAGGGAGGAGAATAAACCCCTTGATCGGCGCTGCGGGCATTTCGGCGTTCCCCATGTCCGCCAGGGTGGTGCAAAAGGAAGGTCTCAAGGCGAACAAGTACAATCACCTGCTGATGCACGCAGCCGGGGCTAACACAGCGGGGCAGATAGCTTCCGTGGTTGCCGGCGGCGCCGTCTTGATGCTGATATCGCGGCTGGCATAGCCGATTTGTGGCAACAGGCAATGGCGTGTAGGCTATTGTGATGGACCTGGAGACAAATCGATGCTGGATTTCCTGACCTGGGACTTTGTCGTCAGGTTCCTTCAGATAACCGCAATCGACCTTGTTTTGAGCGGGGACAATGCCATCGTGATTGGAATGGCGGCCGCGTCCTTGCCCCGAGGAAAAAGAAAGTTCGCCATTGTCATGGGTGGTGGGGTGGCCATTTTCCTCCGTATAGCTTTGACAACGATTGCCACGTTGTTGATGAAGGTCCCCCTGCTGTCTGCTATCGGAGGTCTTGTCCTGGTCTGGGTGGCCTACAAGCTATTGCGATTGGACACCAGCGCCCATGACCATGACAAAGACCATGAAGTGAAGGCGGCGAGCAACTTCAGGCAGGCCATCTTGCTTATCCTGACCGCTGACTTCATGATGAGCCTGGATAATGTGATTGCCGTCGCCGGAGCCGCGCATGGGAATATTGGGTTGCTCATTGCAGGCCTGGTCCTCAGCATGCCGTTGCTCATGACCACCGGCGGGGCCATTTCCATGCTCATCGACAGGTTCAAGTGGCTGGTGTTTGTCGGCGCCGCGGCCATAGTGTTTACCGGGGCCCGGATGGTCCTGGAAGACACCTACATTGAGGACCTCCTGAAGCTGCACCAGGCTGCTGTTATCGGCGCATCGATAGCGGTGGGGCTGGCGATTCCAGCGTTCTTCGTTTGGCTGAATAAGCAGCGTGCCGGAAGGCCGGGGAAGGCGAAGAACGCCGCAATCGTCCCGGCGGCGTCGGACAAGCCGGGTGACAAGTGCCGGGAGGCCGGCGAGTGACGCGGCGCTATCGCGCGGCTGCCGCGAATCGGGTAGAATAGTTACTGCGGGCCCCTGTAGCTCAGTGGATAGAGCACCAGCCTCCGGAGCTGGTGGCGAGAGTTCGAGTCTCTCCAGGGGTACCATTTCGCCAAGGAGCGGGTGCTTAATCCGGCTGGGGAAACCATCGATGTCAATGGTAGTTTCAGTCGTGTTTTCGACCAGGTGGGGAAACAGAACTACACTTATACCGGGACGCTGACCCTCAAGCTGGTCCGTACTGAGTGAGGCCCCCCGGCAGCGCAGAGAACCCTCGTGTGGGATAGGGGGATTTCTTGTAGCATAGTGACATAGCGATGCATGTATGCTACTATTTGTCGGAGGATGGTAATAAATGGGAACAGCTCTGAAACGCACCACAATCTTCCTGACGGGAGAGCAGCACGAGAGGCTTCGCCGCCTTGCTTTTGAGCAGCGGACCTCCATGGCAAAACTTCTGAGGGATGCTGCTCTAGAGATATTGGAGGACGAGGAAGATATTCGGGAAGGGCTGAAGGCTCTGGCCGAAGAGCAAGGCACCGTTACCTGGGCCGAGTATCAGCAATGGCGACAGGATCGCCGGGGGTGAGCTACGAGGTCAGGCTGAGGCCGTCCGCACGAAAAGAGTTGGATGACCTCCTCGCTCCAGACTACGAGAGGGTCCGCAAAGGCATCAGTGCTCTTGAGGAGAACCGCAGATCACATCGGGCAAAGAAGCTTGCTGAGAGCGGTTTGTGGCGTATTCGGGTAGGCCACCATCGGGTTGTATATGCTGTGGACGACGAAGCCCAACTGGTCACGGTGGTAAGGGTGGCCAGGCGCAGGGAGGATACGTACAAAGGGTTGTGAAGGACCACCCGGGCTAATGGCGCGGAACTGCTGTGGGATAGAATTAAAGTTGCCGTCGCTCGGGCACTCGATCGCCAAGAGAACACCCCGCATTTAGCTCGGTGCTTCAAAAAGTCACGGTCTTTTCAAGACCTTGTCATGCTCACCCACGTTGCGCATGACGATAGTTTCTCCGGCCATCTCAAAGGTCATGCGCAATCTCTTTGAAGAGCGAGCTTCCCAGATGTTCTTCCTACCTTCCATCTTTTTGACACGAAGGCCTGGGTGCTTGGGGTTATCGGCCAGTAGAGTAAGTGCCTTGCGCACGCCCCGTTTCTCGATACCGGCAAGTTTCTCATACGCCTGTTCAAATTGTTCGGTGTAGAGAATCTCCACAGCTATGCTTTGTCTCGCAGGTATTTCACTGCGTCAGCGGCTGACTTAAACCTCTTCACCCGGCCGGCTCTAATGTCCTCGTCTGCCTTGCGTTCTCACTTTTGCCACTGTTCGGTCCAGAAG
>JACPRR010000120.1 GCA_016189825.1 Chloroflexota bacterium | reverse complement strand
CGGTCCAGCACCAGGCTGTGCTCAAGCATTGCGGCGAAGGCCGATGCCCCCTTGGCAGGCGGATCATCGCCGGGGCATGGAAGGATGGCAAGCCCGATGATCGGCACGCCGCTGCCCACTTCCCGGCGCAAATGGCGGGTGAAATCCAGGGCCATGCCGCTTCCTGACCCGCCTCCCAGCCCGTAGATGACGAAGATGACCGGCTGCATGGTCGACGAAACTACGTGCTCCTTGAATGACGTTATGGCATCGCTCACCAGGCGGAGCACATGGTAGTTCAGGCCGTAGATAGCTTTAGCCAGCGCTCTTTTCCGGCCCACGCCGCCGGCCAGCGGCGGGATCTCGATCGCCCCGGAAAGCCATGGCTTGTAGTTAGACGGCGTTACGCTGCCTTCTTTGCCCAGAAACGCCGGATAGTCCCGGACAAAGTCGAACATCACTTCCGGCGTGGGAAACTTCACCGACTTCGCTACCAGGAAGAGCTTGTCGGCGGGGATGTTCTGGACTTTCATCTCCTGCTTGAGCTCGCCATATGCCGTAGACAGGTCCTCGATCTGCGCGGTGGCAACGTCCAGGCCCAGGCACGAGATGCGTATGCCGTTGGAACGCAGCAGCGGTATCATCAGATCCTTGTTCCGCAGCAGAGCCGAGATGATGTCGGCCCCGGTGCCACCCAGCCCGACCAACTGAGGAGCGAAGTTTCTTTTCGATGCGACGGCCACGATTACCTCCCGGCGAGCTTCTCCAGGCCTGATTTCACCTTGTTGATGTCGTTAGCCAGGGCGGTATCCCCGATCCGGGTGGCCTTGGCCGACAGTATCTCGAGACGTTTCGCTTGCTCATCAACTTCGCTCCGGACCAGCGAGCTTTCCCCCCGCGCCCTGATCGAGATAAAGACAAACAACACCGCCAGCGCGGCCAGGACTGCAGTGATGATCCAGAGATACCGGGTCGAACCCTGCGGCGGCACCCACTCCCCGGCGGGCGGGATCGCGGCGAGGAGGTCTATCGCCCGCTGCGCGTACCCGGCTTCGCCGATCGCCTGGGCTTGCTCTGTTACGGCTTTCACGAAGTCAACGTAGCGGGGGTCCGCGTTCGCATCCTCCGCGGCGGCCCTGGCCGAGGCCAAAGCCTGCCGGTAGTCACCTATGAGGTTGTCTATGACCTGAAGCGCCCGGTCCTCCAACGCTGGCCCCGAGGCAAGCGAAAGTCGCACCAGGTTTATGTCCCTCGCAATATGGGCGATATCATCGTTGGCGAGCGGCACCGCCACCCAATCCAGTGGCACCTGGCCTATCAGCTCCAGGCGCGCCTCACCCTCCACCGCCTGGAAAGTTATCTGGTCTTTCCCCGGCTGCCAGGTCCTCGTGTCGATCCCCGCATAGTTGCCAGTCAGAGACCAGAAGTGGTCGACCCCGGGCGCACGGACCAGGTCTGTCCTCAGAATACCCTTGTCGTTGATGCCCGCGGCCACGCTCACCGTGAATACAACTTTGTATACCGCTCCGGCGCGCAATGGCTCATCAGTGATCAGCTTGCCATCGGGCCCGGTAACCTGGAAGGATGTGATCTGGGCGGCCGCAACAGCAGCGCTCGTCCCACTCGACGGCCAAACGCCCATAGCGATCGCCACCAGAGAGGCGACCACCACGGCGCTGATTATGCGGAGGCGGTCCTTAATAGCCATGCAGCCCCCCAAGAGAATAAGATTGGTCCAGATTCAGAATATCACATCTGGCCTGCACCAAAGGGTAACTCTTAGCCTCCAGCGAGCTCTCCTTGCCTCCGAAATCGTTTCCGCACTGTTTCCCTGATTTGTCCGAGTATATGCCCACGACGCATTTCAGTCAAGCTCATCCGCGTGCGCGCTTTGACACCGGCCAGAGTGGGCCCTTAGAATGCTCATAGGAGCATCAATGACTGCAACCACGCGCCTCCTGGACCTCGCCAGAAAACGCTTGCCGCCCGACGCACTCGAACTCATAGACAGAGCAGCCGCTGCCGCGGCGTCCACGGGCACGAGCCTCTACCTGGTCGGAGGTGTGGTCCGCGACCTGCTCCTGGGCCGGCCATGTCTTGACATCGATCTGGTCCTCGAAGGTGACGCGGTCAGCCTTGCTCAAGACATCGGCGCCGGGGATTCCACGCGACTACTGGTGCACCAGGCATTCGGAACGGCTACCATGCGTGGGGAGGGGTTCAGCCTGGACCTCGCCTCCGCCCGCTCGGAGACATACGCAAGGCCGGGGGCGTTGCCGGCGGTGAAGCCCGGCGCTATCGAGGAAGACCTCTTTCGCCGTGACTTCACCATGAACGCGATGGCCATAGGGCTCACCGGAAAGGGGCGAGGCAAGATCGTTGACCCCTGGGGCGGGCAGTCCGACATCGAGAACCGCCTGATAAGAGTCCTGCACGACCGCAGCTTCGTTGACGACGCCACACGTATCCTGCGCGCGGTGCGCTATGAGCAGCGCCTGGGGTTCGGCCTTGAAGCCAGCACCGCGTCCCTCCTGCAGCGCGACATCCCAATGCTCAATACAATCACCGGCGACCGCATACGCCACGAGCTTGACCGCATATTCAGGGAAGAACTGCCTGAGCGCGCCCTCCGGCGGGCCGGGGAAGTCAGAGTGTGGTCGGGGCTCCACCCTTCGCTGGACCGGATGGATTGGATAGCTGACGCGTTCCGCCGAGCTCGCGAGGCCATCACTCCGCTGCCGCTGCCCTTGTGCTACGCACTTTTTCTGAGTCATCTCGACAAGGAGCAGGCCTCGGCAGTCCTCACTCGCCTCTCGGCGCCCTCGGAAATAACCAGGGTGGTCCTGGACACCTTAGCCATCAGCGCAAGCATGGGCCCATTGTCCACGGCCGGGGTCAAGCCGAGCCAGATATATCTCATGCTTCGTGGTTTCTCACCACAGGCCGTTGTGGCCAGCCTGGCCACGGCCGGCGACTGGGCCGCCGTCAGGAACCTGCATCTGTACCTGAGCAAGCTCAGGTACGTAAGGCCCTCCCTGCGCGGGGACGACCTCGTGCGCATGGGTGCGAAACCGGGCCCGGGACTCGGGGAATTGTTGTCGAAATTGCACCGGGCGAAGCTCGATGGCGAGGTGAGGACGAAGGCCGGCGAGGCCAAGCTTGTTCGCCTGATGCTCTCGGGCCGTGGCATCAAGCGCAGGAGGAAGGCGAAGCGAACAACAACCTGAGAGTGCGCCGTGGCGTCCCTCGGCGCAAAAGCTATTCCTTCTCCTCGATGACTTCAACGCTAAGCTGGCCGGAGATGCTGCTCAACGCCTGCATCAATTCCGGACAGCACGCCGCGGCCACCTGTGTCATCTCCACCTGGGTCACCGTACCGTTCTGGTCGATGGCAAGCCGGACCTTATCTTTCCCCGGGTACTCCCTCAACACATCCGAAATGCGGTACAGGCAGGCCAAATCAGCGTCCTGCGCATCGGTTTGCGCCAGCCGTATCAAGAGTGTCCTTTTCAGATGGCCGTTGTTCAAGCGATGGTTCTTGGCCGGCCTGGCTGATGCCGTCGCCGCAGCAGTTGACTCGCTATAGAGACTGGCGCGTTCGCAGTGGATGCCTGCGGTTTCTTCTCTCACCTTGACCTTGCCTTCGACCAGTAGGGCTGCGCCGTCTTGCCACAGCTCTCTGGTGGCCTGATAGACCTCCGGCCAGACCGTGACTTCGACTGTACCCGTCAGGTCCTCCAGGGTCGCTACCGCGAAGCTTCGTCTGTCCCTGGTCAGCCGCTCGTTGACGCTTGTGACCATACCCGCCAACACCACGGCTTCACCGGAAAGCTCAGGACTCACCTCGCCGCACATGGTGACCCCGGCCACGGCTTTTCCCATCACCGCCGCCAGCGGGTTGTCGGAGACACAGACACCGAGCAACTCCCTCTCCCAGGCCATCTTCTCCCTGGCGGTATCGGCGGAAACCGGCAGCTCTATCCCTGGCGCCGGCGTGGGCACGCTCTCTCCCCAAAGGTCAAACATGGTGGCCTGCCCCGTTTCCCTGAGCCGCTGGTGATGCTGTGCCAGCCCCAGCAACCGGTCAAGCCCTTGCAGCAGTCCATTGCGCGTCATCCTGAGCGAATCTAACGCTCCTGCCTTGACCAGGCTTTCGAGCACCCTCCGCGACACTGCCTTCAGGTCGACCCGGCGGCAGAGGTCTTCAACGGAGGCGAACCGTCCGCCGTTTTTTCGCGCCGCGACTATGGGGTTGACCGCTGTTTCCCCTACGTTCTTCACCGAGGCGAGGCCGAACCGTATCGCCATCCCCTCGCCCTGCCTCTCAATAGAAAACGTTGGCTCGCTAGCGTTCACGTCGGGCGGCAGCACGGCTATCCCCAGATGCCGGCACTCGGCCACGGCGACTTTTACCCGTTCATCGTTTCCCGCATGCGTGACCAGCAGCGAAGTCACGTACTCAGCCGTGTAATTCGCCTTGAAGTACGCAGTCTGGTACGCGATGAGGGCATAGCTGACGCTATGCGCCTTGTTGAAGGCATAGCCGGCGAACGGCTCAATCAGCTTGAAGATGGTCTCGGCGATATCGGCCGTATACCCTTTCTTGCGGGCCCCGGCAATGAAGTTGGCATGTTCCTTCTCCATGACCTCGGGCTTCTTCTTGCCCATCGCTTTGCGGAATACGTCCGCATGGCCCAGGCTGTACCCGGCGAAAGCCCTGACGATGAAGAGCACCTGGTCCTGGTAGACTATGACGCCATGCGTCTCCCTCAGGAAATCGATCAACGCCGGATGGGGGTATTTGACCGGCTCTTTGCCTTGCTTGGCACGGATATAGGTCGGGATATGTTCCATGGGGCCGGGCCGGTACAGGGCGATCATGGCGGCGACGTCGGAGAAGCAGTCCGGCCTGAGCTCCTTGATCCACCGCCGCATGCCACTGCCTTCCATCTGGAATATGCCGGTAGTTTCCCCGGCCCCCAGAAGCTTGTATGCGCCGGGATCGTCCAGGGGCAACTGCTTCAAGGAGATGTCGATGCCACGGTTGCTGCGTATCAACTGCATTGTCTTGTCGAGCATGGTCAGGTTGATCAGGCCCAGTATGTCCATCTTGAGCAGGCCGACGCGGGCAACGTTCTCCATAGTGAACTGTGTGGTCAGCGTGCCCGTTTCCTCTTTGCTCACCCGCAGCAGGGGCAGGTACTCAGTGAGCGGCTTAGCCGAAATCACGACCCCGGCAGCATGGGTGCTCGCGTGCCGCGAAAGTCCTTCGAGCTTTCTTGCCGAATCAACCAGGTTGCGCACTGCGGTGTCCTGACCATAGACAGCAGCAAACTCATGGCTTTCCTGCATCGCCCGGTCGAGCGTCATGCCGGGAGCCTGGGGCACTAGCCGCGTCACCCTGTCAACGTCAGAGTAGGACATGCCCAGCGCCCGGCCCACGTCCCGAAGCACACCCCGCGCCCCCAGTGTGCCGAAGGTAACGATCTGGGCCACGCGGTCCTGGCCGTACTTCTCGGTCACGTACCGGATGACTTCCTGTCGACGGTCATCCTGGATATCAAGGTCGATGTCCGGCATCTCCTTGCGTTCAACGTTGAGAAACCGCTCGAAGACAAGACGGTAGGCCAGCGGATCAACCGGAGTGAGGCCGAGGCAGTAGAGCACGATGCTCGAAGCCGCGCTGCCGCGCACGCCATAGAGAATGTTCGCCCTTTGGGCAAAGCGGATTATGTCCCATACCACCAGGAAATACTGGGCGAACTTCGTCTTCTGGATGACATCAAGCTCATAGCGCAGCCTTTCCTCCACTTCGGGAGACGGTTTTCCATACCGCTCGTGGAGACCCTGCCAGCAAAGGTCCGACAGGTACGTATCAACGTCCTTGCCTGGCGGCAGGTCCACTGCCGGCAACTGCGGATGCCCGAACTGCATCTCGACCTGGCACATATCTGCGATGCGGCGCGTGTTCTCTATTGCCTCGGGGATGTCGGCGAACAACTCGGCCATCTCCTGGGAAGTCCTCAGATAGAAGTAGTCGCCGGCCATTTTCATCCGCTTTTCGTCGCTGACCGCGGTATTCGTCTGAATACAAAGCAGCAACTCCTGTGCCGGCGCATCCTCGCGAAGGATGTAGTGCACGTCATTTGTCGCCACCAGCGGGATTGCAAGCTCCCTGGCCAGGAGGAGCAAGCCGTTGTTGATCTGCTCCATCTCGGGTATCGGGTTGCGCTGGATCTCAAGGAAGAAGTGCTCGAAGTTCTCCTTGTACCACCGGGCCGCCGCGCGCGCGTCATCGCTCCTCCCGGCAACGATCAGCCGCGGTATTTCGCCGTGAGCGCAACCGGACAGGACGATGAGGCCCTCGCGATACCTGGCCAGCAGCTCGCGATCGACCCTCGGCTTATAGTAGAAACCCTCGACATTAGCCGCAGTGATCAACTGTATCAGGTTGAAGTAGCCCTTGTCGGTCCTGGCAAGCAGCGTGAGGTGAGTGTGCGCCTTGTCCGGTGCGGTCCTCCCCCGCCGGTCTCCGGGCGCCACGTAGGTCTCGCACCCGATGATCGGTTTGATCCCTGCCTCTCTGGCGGCAACGTAGAAATCGACAACACCATGCATGGCGCCATGGTCGGTAATGGCCAGGCTGTCCATGCCGAGTTCCTTGGCCCTGGCGACCAGTTGCGGTATGCGGCACATGCCGTCGAGCAGGCTGAACTCGCTATGCACATGCAGGTGGACGAACGGCGATGGCGCAGGAACAGACGCGGTGACGGCGTTTTCCGGGCTCATGAATGAAGGCTCTTCCCCTGGTGAGGATTGCCGGTATTATAGCACAGCCATGGCGCCCTAATCGCTGCTCGCAGACCGATTTGCCCCGACCCTTTGCGCAGAATAGAATGTCCCGTGGTCTCGCATGCTTACTGCCACGAAAGTGAGGACTGAGCCGGTATGCGCTTTTTCATCTTCCTTGCCAGGGTGCTCTTCGCCGTATGCCTGCCCCTGCTGCTGCTTTCGGCCAGCCTCGCCATTGCCATAAACAGCCCGCGGCTCTACCAGTACAGTTTCGACACCTACGGGGCCGGCGCACGTTCAGGAATCAGCCCCTCCGACCTCGAGAGGGTCGCGGAGGGGCTTGTCCGCTATTTCAACTCCGGCGAGGACCTGTTCCGCCTGACCGTTACCCGCTCCGGCCATCAAACGCCCCTGTTCCACGAGAATGAGGCGGTGCACTTCCGCGACGTCAAAGGGCTGGTCCTTCTCGACTACCGGGTGTTGGGGATCACGCTTGGGTACACGGCTGTTTCCGCGGCGGCAGTATTGCTCCTGCGAAGGCGCCAGGGACTGAGGGATATCCTCGGCGCCGTGCGCTGGGGCTCGACTGCCACACTTGCGCTGATCGGGCTGCT
>JACPRR010000114.1 GCA_016189825.1 Chloroflexota bacterium | reverse complement strand
GATCAAGGCAATGGCATTACTGTTAGTGTTGATAGTGTCCTTCGCTGGTTGCGCCAGGCCGGCCGCGACACCAGCCCCAACACCAACCGCGAAGCCTACGGCTACCTCGGTCCCCGCGCCTACCCCTGCGGGCCCCTACGGGGAGCTAAGGATAGGCATAGCTACATTCGGCAAGGAGACGTTTGACCCGGTCAGAAGCAGCTCCACCGATACCCTGCAATTCCTCGGGCCCATGAATGAGTCCTTGCTCAGGTCAGATGGAGCAAAGCTGTTGCCTGGAGTAGCGGACAGTTGGGAGCTGGCTCCGGACGGTGGCTCGTGGATCTTCCGTATCCACAAGGGGATAAAGTTCCATAACGGTGATGATCTCACGGCTGCAGACGTTAAGTTCAGCCTGGAACGGCTGACCTCGCCGGCGACTTTTGACCCAACTCTAAGGGGAGCAGTCGACCGCGTAGAGCAGATAGACCAGCATACCGTCCGCGTCTTTACCAAGGGCCCGCAACCTTACCTCCCGGTCTATCTCGCTTACTACACTCCTGCTGCCGGATATGTGCTGCCCAAGAACTATGTGGAACAAAACTCCATGCCTTACTTCGAGCAGCACCCGATGGGCAGCGGCCCGTTCAAGTTTGTCCGCCATACGGGCGGGGACTCAGTGGAATACGAGGCGCTCGATAAGCACTGGCGGCAGGTCCCTTCGTTCAAGAAGCTTGTGAACATACTTCTGCCAGAGGAAGCCACCCGGCTGGCAGCGCTCAGGACCGGAGCGCTGGATATTGCCGAGGCCAGCCTGGAAATCGTCCCCGACCTGGAGCGGGCAGGTCTGAGGACAGCCAACGTCGCCTTCGCCATGGGCGTCGTCCTGCTGAGCGGGGCCTACGTGCCTGAATCCGCAGGTCTGCCCGTTGCCGACATAAAGGTGCGGCAAGCACTGTCGCTGGCGGTAGACCGGGACGAAATCATCAAGAGTTTCTTCCGCGGGAAAGCCGTTAAGGCTCTGCCCGGATTCTTGACTCAAGCATGTCAAGATGTGGATATTCCATACTGGTACGACCTTGGTGATAAGGTTTACAACCGCTACGACCCGCAGGAAGCGAGCCGCCTTCTCAAGGAAGCCGGCTATCCGGAGCGTTTTGCCTCACCCGCTATCCAGCTATGGAATTATTCCATGGCCGGGGCTTCGTTCTTGCCCAAGATGGCTGAAGTGGTAGCCAGTTACTGGCAAAAGGTGGGCGTGAAAGTTGAATTGAGACCCTCGGACCAGGCGGCGGTCCAAGCAGTTAGGAACACGTTAAAGGTCCCCGCATTGCGTGGTGTGACACGGACGATGAAGGTTAGTGCCCGGCCGTCTCCCCCGCAAATCCTGGACGTTTACGTATCTGGTAGGGCAGCGGCTCACGTGTTGCTCGGCGAAAAATTCCCTGAGGTAGATGCACTTTTGCAGAGCAGCGCCAGAGAGATGGACCCGGCTAAGAGGAAGGAAATGTTGGCCAAGGTTGTAAAGACAGTTAGCGATGCCTACGTAGTTGTCGCGGTTGCGGACGTTCCAGCGTTGGCCGGGCTTGGACCCAACGTCGATTTCCCCACTATCAGCGGCTTTCCCGAGCTGCCAGCATATGCCGAATACGTGAAGCACAAAGGACAGTAGGTTGGGCTTGCGGGAGGTGCTGCGCTTTATTAACAAAGGGAAACATAGACCGCCATCTCAGACGTGGGGCTGTCGCGGTGCACCGGTGAGAAAACATCGATCAGTTCTTGTAGACGTCACCGCGAGGCCCGACGGCGTGGACAACTACAGCTTTGCTGCCACTATCCACCTCGTAAACAACCCGCATGCCACCGACCCGGAGGGTGTACAAGCCTTCCAACTCACCATGCAGCTTCTTCCCCTTCTGAGGGTAAGCCGCAAGTTTCTCAATAGCAGCGAGAATGCGACGCCTCGTCTGCAGAGCCTGTCGGTCCAATGACCTGGCCGCGTCCCTGCTCAAGACTACTTCAAACATCCAGGCGGGCTTTCATTTCGCCAAGTGACAGAAAACGCTCCTTCTTGCCATCTGACCACGCCTTGCGTGACTTTCTTATCTCGCGGACCATGCCCTTGTTGCCAAGTATCTCCGCCGTCTCTTCCCATTCCTCCCGTTCCCGGAGATAAGCGGCAAAATCAGCTACGGCTCTTATCCTGTCCTCGGAAAGAGACTTCACCTCTTCCAGCAGTTTCTCCTTGTACCCGCCCGTTTTGGCCATTGCGACGATTCTCCTGGTGGCCATCCTGGCCTGAATGCTATATGTGATGACAGCAACAATTCTACCATACCGAGATGGGAAAACTTCTTCCGTCTTACGACCAACGGCCAGCAGACCGCGCGGCAAGGCGCATCAGACGCTCGTGCGGCCCCGCCTACCCGGGCTTTGACCCTGCGTGTCTCTTGATATAGCCGGCAACGTCGACGACCTTGTCTTCAGGCATGAAGACCCGGTCAACTCCGATGCCCTTCAACACCGCGATGTCCTGCCGCGGGATAACCCCACCGAATATGACGGTCTTTTCTCGCTCCAGGCCATGCTGCTTCAGCAGGTCGATCACGGTCCTGGCGAATGGAACATGCCCGCCGCAGTATGAGCTTATCCCGATAACCGGTATGTCCTCTTGGACCGCCGCCTGGACTATCTCCTCGGGCGTGCAGCGCAGCCCCAGATAAACGACTTCAACCCCCTCATCGCGCAATCCCTGGGCAAGCAACCGGGGACCAAGGTCGTGCGCGTCGAGCCCGGCTTTTGCGATCAGGAGCTTGCTCCTGGTGCGTTCTTCCGACATGGTGCGTCAACTCCTTTTCCTGAAAGATCCCAGGACTTCCTTGAGGGCCGACATGACCTCGCCCAGTGTGGCCTTGTGGAGGAAGGCCTCCGCCATGGGCTTGATGGTGTTCTCGCCTCGGCCCGCCGCCGATTTCAGGTGGTCCAGGTATTCCGACGTCTTCCCGTAGTCCCTGTTCTTGCGGAAAATCCGGAGGTCTTCGATCTTCTTGTCCAGCGTTTCCTGGGCAACCGTGTGCACAGGCACTTCCTCAGGCGGCAGCACGTACTTGTTCACCCCGACCACCACCCTCTCTCCCGATTGGACCGCCTTATTGAGGCTCATGGCCGATGCCAGCAGTTGCGCGTCGAAATATCCCGACTCGATGCCCTTGAGCATGCCGTCCAGGGCTGGAGTGCTGGCCGACCCGGGCGCCGCAAGACCCTCGATTGCCCTGACCTGGGCCATGATCCCATCCGCAATCTGGTTGGTCAGCGACTCGACGAAATAGGAACCCGCCAGGGGGTCCACCGTGTTGGCGACGCCTGTCTCTTCGGCAATAATGTGCTGGGTGCGAAGGGACAACAATGAAGACTGCTCTGTTGGCAGGCAGATCGGCTCGTCATATGGGGTCACAGTCAGCGCCTGGACGCCGCCAAGGACGGCTGAAAGCGCCTGTATGCTGGTCCGTATGAGATTGCACAGGGGCTGCTGGGCCGTGAGATCGCGAGTGCTTGTGCGCACCAGTATTCTCGCCATGTTGGACCTCGGGTTCCTGGCGCCATAGCGGTCTCGCGTTATCTCAGCCCAGAGTCTTCTCAATGCCCTGAGCCTGGCGATTTGCTCGAAGAAGTCTCTTGACGTTCCTATGTAAAACGACAGCGCGTCTGCAAAGTCGTCGATCGCCAATCCCCTGGCCAGGCCCGCCTCAACATATGCCATGGCTGCTGCCAGCGTGATACCGGCTGCCTGAACCGGGTTGGCCCCCGCGGGGATGTAGCTCGCATCCGCAAACACATTAGCAGTGAACCGTGGCATGTATCGCGCAATATGCTCGGTGGCGTCCCAGGCAAACTTGACCGCTGATCGAGGAGGAAAGACCTCCTGTTTGCAGTAAATGAAACTGCCGAAGACCTCGTTCTCCAGACCGCCTTTCAGCTCTACCTCCGGAACGCCGCGTTCCCGGGCGGCGGCGATGTACAGGGCAAGCAGGGCCGGCGCTTCCTGGAAACATTGGAAGTTGAGGTGAATCTTGCGCAGGTCGAAGTCGCTGAGGAACTGCTGAAGGTCCTCCAGTGTATCGAGGGCCACACCGCCCCGCCCGAAGTCATATCGGGCCATGGGATCATCGGAGTCCAAACCGAGATGATGGGCGGCATCCATGTAGACGCTGACCGGCACTATGCCCTCTGCTGAAACCCCACCCATGTCACGCAAGTACTTTGCCCGCTCGAGCGTCTCCTTCGCGGTGCCGTGCCCCGTGATCTGGCGAAACATCCAGAAGCGGTCCCGGTACATGCCGGGATGGATGCCCCTGGTATAGGGGTAGTTACCCGGATCGCCGAGGTCTCGCTCATAATCTACCTGACCCGTGCCCGGCCGGTAGACTCTATCGATCTCGATACCAGATTCAGTAGTGAATCGTCTGGACATGTGGTCCTCCTGTCTTTCCCGGGCGCCCGGTCACAAACCAGGCACCAGAATCGGTACAACTCCCATGTCTGTCTTCATTATCTCAGCCGTATGCATAGGTTAAGGTCAGCTTGATGAGGTAGTACACGACTTTTGTCTGGGTCAGACGACTCGGGCCGGACGCTGCGGAGCCGGCAAGTGTCCCTCGGATTCAATGTGACGCGCCTGTCGCCGTCCTAGGCCACGCTAGCGGGATCGACGTCAACCGACCAGCCACGGGGGAACGGGAGCGGCGAGATCAACCGGCCTGGGTCCGCCCCTTTCAGTATGATCTGCCAGCGGTACTTGCCGCGGAGCCGCGAGACAAACGCCGGCGCCGGGCCAACCATCTCCACGACCGGCACGCCTTGCTCCACGCACCATGCCCTGATGGCCCCCGCGAACCGCTCTGCCTCGTTCCGGCACGAGACCTCACTGGCGTGACTGTAGACGAGCTTCACCAACCTGATGAAGGGCGGCTGGCGCAACGAGCGGCGAAACGCTATCTCCTTCTCGTAGAAAGCACAGTAATCGTGCCCCGCTGCCGCCCTGACCGCGTAATGCTCAGGGTTGTATGTCTGCACGATAACCTTTCCGCCGAACTCGCCGCGCCCGGCCCTCCCAGCGACCTGGCAGAGGAGCTGGAACGTGCGCTCCCCGGAACGGAAGTCGGGCAAGTACATGCCGACGTCCGCGTTCACCACGCCTACCAGGGTCACCAGCGGCATGTCCAACCCCTTGGCGATCATCTGCGTGCCAATGAGGATATCCGCATCATGCCCCAGGAAACGGTCGAGGAACTCCTCGTCAGAACGCTTGCCGGACGCAGAGTCCCGGTCCCAGCGCAGCGTCCGGGCGCCGGGGAACTCCTGCCACAGCAGCTCTTCCAGCTTCTCGGTGCCGACGCCCATAAAGCGGATGGCCCGGCTCATGCAGGCCGGGCAGGAGAGCGGCACCGGATACCTCCCACCGCACTGATGGCAGACCAGCGAGTCTCCCGGACGTCCTGCAGCGCTCACCGTATGATAGGTCAGGCTTACCTGGCAACGGCGACAGCGGACGACATGACCGCAGTTCCTGCAAAGGACGACGGTCGAGTTGCCCCGGCGGTTAAGGAAGAGGATGGCCTGCTCCTGTCTTCGCAGGACGCTCGCCAGAGCCTCGCGCAGCGGGCGGCTGAACACGCTCCTGTTCCCCGACTTAAGCTCCTCCCGCATATCCACCACCTGCACCTCGGGCAGCGACGCCACGCCCCGGGGGGTTACCCGCTCCGGGAGTGCCAGCAACCGGAATTGGCCCTCGGCCGCATTGCGGTATGTCTCCACATCGGGTGTCGCGCTGCCCAGTATGACCGTGGCGCCAATGAGCTCCGCGAACTTAAGGGCCACGTCACGCGCGTGATAGCGGGGCTGGACCTCCTGCTGCTTGTAGCTCCATTCGTGCTCCTCGTCGATGATAATGAGCCCTAACTGGGGCTGTGGAGCAAACAATGCGCTACGGGGGCCGATGACGACGTCGAACTCGCCCTTACGAATCCTCATCCACTCATCATGCTGCTCTCCGGGGGAGAGCCTGCTGTGCAGGACGGCGACGCGGCCGTGAAACCGGGCTGAGAACCGGCCGATAGTTTGGGGAGTCAGCGAGATTTCTGGCACGAGCACAATGCCTCGTCTGCCCTGAGCCGCAACCGCCTCCAGTGCCCTCAAGTAAAGCTCGGTCTTTCCACTGCCAGTGACACCGTGGAGCAGGAAGACTGCGTGCCTGGGTGTTCTCGCCGAAAAGAGGTGTTCCCGTATCTCTTGCCACGCCGCCGCCTGCGATTCCGTCAAGGCCGGTGCAACCGACGGCGGATAGCTCCGGTGAGACAGTGGATCGCGCACCACCTCCCGCACCTCCGCCGCCAGCAGCCCCTTCTTCAGCAATGACGCTATCGCCGAGGGAGCGACGCCGGCCTCTTCGCTGAGAGCGCCCGCAGCAACGGGCCCTGCCGCGGCAAGGAGCGCCTCAAGCACTGCTGCCTGGCTGCCTGCGTGTCCTTTGCGCATCAGCCCGGCCTCTCTCTTCGCCTCCTCCGGGCTGACCGCCAGGCTCAGGTATCGCCGCTGCTTCGCTCTCACGCTGGGCGCCTCGAGTTCGTGCATCCGCACGACGAGACCCTTCTTCACCAGCGCCGCGATTATCCTCGAGGCAGCTTGCCTCCCTACCAGCCTTTCGATGTCGCGTGCAGAGGCCCCAGGCCGCTCGCGCACGTATGCGAGCACTGCCATGTCCCGCTCGGCGAGGGCGGACCGCAGGTCCGCTTCCCCGGGAAAAAAGACCGTCAGCACTTTCCGCTCCATACCGGGCGGAAGCATCATGGAAAGACAGTCAAAAAGCGGCGCCAGGTAGTAGTCGCTCATCCAGCGGGCCAGCAGCACCTGGGGCGCAGAAAGTACTGGCGCGGGATCGATCAGGGACAGGATGTCCCTGGTCTCCGCCACCTCTGGCTCGTCGGCAAGCTCCACGACAATCCCCTGAACAGTCCGCGGCCCGAAGGGCACCCACACCGCGTGCCCGGGCTGTATTCTGGTTCCAGGGGGAATGCGGTAGCTGAAAGCCGAACGGCGCGCAACGGGGGAGTTCACCGCCACCGCGGCGTAGGAAGAAGTGCCCGTAGCTGGAGAGGAATCCGCCATGCCATATTATAGCCGCACGCATGGCACGGTGGAAGACAGCGTGACAGCCGGAGACGGCCGAACAAGTCGAGCGGGTTTTTCCCTCCTGGCTCTCTCAGCCAGCATTGGGAAGACAAGTGCAGGCATCCCGCAAGTTCGTCATTGCGGCCCTTCGGCAGGCTCAAGGTAAACTGCGCGAAGCAATCTCCTTCCGCACCGAACACTGGCCGCGCGGCCGATAGCTTGAGTCTCCGCCGGCCACGCTCGTGCTAAATGGGATTGCTTCGTCCCGAGGCGGGACTCGCAAAGACGGTTTTTGGATAGCCTCGAGAAGGGTATTTTCGTGAGAATACCGTTCCTACTTGGCCTCGCTCACCCCGGCTTCGGCCGCTGGCGCGGACGCCGCCTCGGCATTGACCGCAGGTACCTCGCTAGAAGCAGCCGCGCCCTCGGGTTCAGCTCCCGCCTCCGGCGCGGCGGAGACCGCCGCGCCCGCGCCTGCCAGCTCTTCAACTGATAGCGCGCGCCCCTTTTCCTTGGCGCGGGACTCCTTGGTGCTCAGGCCGCGGAGGTAGAACAAGCGCGCCCGGCGGACATCGCCATGCCGGATCACTTCCACCTTTTCCACCAATGGCGAGTGCACCATGAAGGTGCGCTCCACCCCGATGCCGTGAGTGACGCGCCTCACCGTGAAGCTGGCGTTATTGGTGCCTTTGCGGACACGAATGACTACGCCCTGGAAAGCCTGGCCACGCTGTTTCTCGCCCTCGATGACCTTCACCGTAACCTTGACGGTATCCCCCGGAGCAAGTTTGGGCATGTTAGTTTTGACCGGCAGTCTGACAAGAGTATTGATGTCCATGAGCTCAACCTTCCTTCGCGTCGGACGCTACGATTGTGTTAGCTGGTCCGGCTTCACGCTTCGAGAGCGCATCCTCGGGCAACAAGTCGGGTCGCTTCGATACAGTCCGGGACAGGGCCTGACCATGCCGCCAGCGGGCGATCTCCTCATGATTGCCGGACAGAAGTATATCAGGTACTCGCCAGCCACGGAAATCCGGAGGCCTGGTGTATTGAGGAAACTGCAAGAGCCCGGCGCTGAAGGAATCATCTTCGGCGGATTCCGCAGAACCGAGAACGCCGGGCAAGAGCCTGACCACGGCCTCAGCGACAACCATAGCAGGCAGCTCACCACCACTCAATACGTAGTCGCCGATGCTTATTTCATCGGTGGCCAGGTGCTCCCGTACACGCTCATCGACCCCCTCATAGCGTCCACAGACCATGACCAGGTGATCGAGGCTGGCTAGGTCGCGCGCGATCTCCTGGGTGAAACGTCGTCCCTGGGGAGTGAGCAGCACTATCTTGCGCCGCATCGCGCCACCCATGCTGGTCCCAGCCGGCCACTCCGCCAGCACTGCCTCGACAGCCTCAAACAACGGCTCCGGTTTCAAGACCATGCCTGAGCCGCCGCCATAGGGATAGTCGTCGACCGTGCGGTGCCGGTCGTGAGCATAGTCCCTGAAGTTGCGGGTCCTGATGTCCACCAGGTTGCGCTCGATTGCCCGGCCCATAATGCTGTGCGAAAACACCGGCGCGAACATCTCCGGGAAGAGCGTCAGAATATCGAGCCTCATCCGGGCGCCTCGCTGGCGCACTCGCGCACCTGGCCGCGGAGCACATCGACGGCATGGGGGAGGGTGCCAAGTATGACCTCGAGACTCTCCTTGACCGCCTTCGGGCTGCCGGGGAGATTGATGATCAAGCATCTGCCGCAGGCACCCGAAACGCCCCGGCTCAGCATCGCGCGAGGTGTCTTCTTCTGGCTTTCGGCGCGCATCACCTCGCTGAAACCCGGCGCCAGCCTGTCCAGCACGGCCATGGTCGCCTCCGGAGTCACGTCCCTCGGGCTCAGCCCCGTGCCACCGGTGGTCAGGACGAGGTCCAGCCCCAGGCCCGCCCATTCGCGCAGCTTCCCTGAGATCGCGTCCTTCTCGTCGGGAACGACGGCATAACGCTCCTCCCGGGCATTGAGCCGCTGCAGGCAGGAACGTATCGCTTCCCCACTCTCATCGCGCGGACGCTCGCCGCGATGACCAGAGTCGGATACGGTCAGAATCCCGAACCTGATTTCAACTGGTTTCGTATCCAAAACGCCATATTCTAACATACAGGTAATTGGAGACCAAAGGCGCGATCTCCGCCAGGCGTCCCAGCAGACGGGAAGGAAACCCGGCCGAACACCGTCTCAAACCCTCCCCACAACCCACCACTTCCCGAAAAATCCTGGCGCCTTCGACGGCCTCGGCCCCGGTCAGATTCAAATGATGAAAACTTATGTCATAAGCCCCCCAAAGATTTCATAATTATCGTCAACCAGGGCCTTGACGCACCCTTGGGAACCACTCATAATGGGGCGCAGTGGCTCATTGTGGTGAACTGTGGGGAACCGGTCTCGCTCTTTCTTGTGCCGGGCCCCGCAGCAGTGAAGCGGCTATGAAGAAGGAAACTGCGATGCAGACATACGTTCAATACAGGGTGTGCGAGGGCCCGCTACCTAGCTTGAAGACCCTCAAGAACTCCTCAACAGACTTAAATCCCTCTTGCTTTTTCGTGAGCGCCCGCGACCATCTGGCAGGGCATGTGAACGCCGATGACTTGCTTTCCTTCATGGAGACATGCGGAGACACACGTGAGAAGTTGCAGGTGCTTCTCTTCCTCAGCCGGCACCCGAGGGCGAAATGCACCATGGACTGCCTGAGTTGCAGTCCCGAAGCTGGGCGCCTCGATGTCCGTCGCGCCGTGCGAGAACTGACACACCAGGGCGTGATCGTGGAATGGTGCGAGGACGGTGTGGCTCTGTTCGCATTGACCAGCGATCCGGAGAAGAGGAATTCAGTCCAGAACCTCGGCCGCCTGCAGTGGGACCAGGTGCGCCTGTGGAACGAATACCGGGTGGTTGAACTCACCCAGGAGCAAGTCTCGTCCTGATCTGAAGCATGACAACATTCGTCGGGCAAGCCACCTATAAGGTAGACGAGAAGGGCAGGATACCCATCCCGCCCTCTTTCCGTTCAGCGCTCCAGGAGGGAGGATTCCTCACCCCGGGCGCCGAAGGCTGCATCGCCATATACACCAAGGCGAAGTTCGAGGAGATTGCGCAGACCTTGCAGACCAAAGGGCTCGCCCCGGCAGCACAGCGCAAGGTACAGCGTAACCTGTTTCCCAAGGCGACCGAGTTCAAGCTGGACGCCCAGGGCAGGGTCATGCTGCCGCCAGAGCTCAGGCAGACCGCGGGCATAGAAACCTCGGCCATTGTCATCGGCGTCAACGAATCGGCCGAGATCTGGAACCCGGAGAGGTTGAAGGCCTTCGAGCAAGACCAGTCGTCCGTGTGGGACGTTATTGAGAGTCTCCAGAAACCCCGGGGCCAGCAGGAATGAGATCGCCAGCTTTGATGGACAATCTGGAAAGTGAAGCGACGGGGCCTCGGGCACTGCCCCATTTCCACATTCCGGTTTTGCTGCACGAGGCCGTGGAGGCGTTGGCGGTCCAATCCGGGGGCCGCTACGTCGACTGCACCCTGGGCTCCGGGGGGCATGCGCTGGCGATACTCGAGGCGAGCGCACCCGGAGGCCAGTTGCTGGGCATAGATGCCGACCCCAGGGCGATAGCCGAATCACGGGGCCGGCTTTCCGGCTACCGCAAGGATGCTCTGCTGGTAAACGACAACTTCGTCAACGTGAAGGATATCTGTACCCGTAACAACTTCGTCCCCGTCAACGGGATACTTTTCGACCTGGGGCTGTCATCCCGCCAGTTGGATGCTGAGGACCGGGGGTTCAGCTTCCAGCATGATTCACCCCTGGACATGCGCTTTGGTCCTGACCAGGAATTGACGGCTGCGGATATAGTCAACAGCTACTCGGAGAGTGAACTTGCCGACCTTATCTACAAGTTCGGCGAGGACCCCAACAGCCGTCGCATCGCCCGCGAGATCGCGGCTGGCCGCCCCATGAAAACGACGCTTGAGCTTGCAACGGCTGTTCTCCGGGCGACTGGTCGCCGCAGGGACAAGACCCATCCCGCAACCAGGACTTTCCAGGCCCTGCGTATCGCGGTGAATCAGGAGTTGCGCAACCTGCCGCTCGCCCTGCAGCAGGCGATCGACCTCCTGGGATTCCACGGGCGACTCGTAGTCATCAGCTACCATTCGCTGGAAGACCGCATCGTGAAGAACATACTCAAGCAGGAGTCTGCGGGCTGCATCTGCCCGCCCGCGGCCATTACTTGCGTCTGCGGTCATGCCGCTCGAATCCGCCTGGTCAACAGGAAAGCGACCAAGCCCTCGCAGGAAGAGGTGCTTGCGAATCCTCGCAGCCGGAGCGCGCGGCTGCGGGCGGCTGAGCGCACTTAAACCCCCGGGGGCACGAATCCATGAAGACAACATCAAACAACGAAACCAACGCAGCCCACGAGGCCTTTTCCACACTTATGTTCCACCTGAGATCGCATGTCCGCTCTTATGTACACTTCGACGGCCCCATTTGCGCCGCTATCCGGAAGGCTGGCAACCAAGGGGGGCGGGGCCTGATGCACGCCGCAGCCATTATGTTCGAAAAAAACAGCCAAAACGGTCGAGCCCTTCTTCACCCGATCTGCTGCGGAGCTGTGCCCGGTCCTGCCCCCCTTTTGACATATCAGCCCTGGCAACTACGAGGGCCGCCCAGGGAGGGGGAGATGCGATATATGTAAAGTGCGAGATAAACGTAGCGCGACCCGGAGTAGTGAGCACCAGGAACCAGAAATTCAGAGGAGGTCTTAGATGCCAAAACAGAAGATAGTTGCGGGCATCGATGTCGGCACCACTAAAGTGTGCACCATCGTCGCCACGCAGGACTCCTCCGGCGGCCTTCAGGTCCTCGGCGTTGGCATAACCCCGTCCCGCGGGCTCCACAAGGGCATGGTGGTGAATGTCAATGAAGCAAAAGAGTCCATACGAGAGTCAGTTCAGAGAGCGCAGCAGTCCAGCGGCACCCGTATTTATTCAGCGTATGTTGGCGTAACCGGCAGGCATATCGTCTCCCAGAACAGCAAGGGCGTCATCGCCATCCCCCGCAACGACCGTCTCGTCCGCCCGGACGATCTGAGGAGGGTGCTTGACTCGGCCCGCAATGTGGTCATTCCCAGCGATCGCAGGATTCTTCACGCTATACCGCGCCAGTATGCTTTGGACGGCCAGGTCGGCGTGCAGAACCCGGTGGGGATGCACGGCTTCCGCCTCGACGTGGAAACCCACATCATCACGGCAGCGGTTTCCTCGATCCAGAACCTGGTGAAGTGCATCAGGGGCGTCGGCCTCGAGATCGACGACCTTGTCCTTGAAGCGCTCGCCAGCGGCGAAGCTGTTCTGTCACCCGACGAGAAAGAAATGGGCGTCATTCTCGCCGACATCGGCGGGGGCACTACGGACATCTCGGTGTTCAAGGAAGGCAGCATTTATCACACCTCGGTGCTGCCGGTAGCCGGCTACCAGGTCACCAGCGACGTCGCCCTGGGCCTGGGACTACCCTTTGACATCGCCGAGAGCATGAAGCGCAAGTACGCTGATGTGACACCCCACCCCGCGGAAGAGCAGGACCAGGCCATAAACATCGACAACGGGCACAACATATCCCATGCGGAACTCTGCAACATCGTCCGCGCCCGCATGGAGGAGACAATGCGGCTCATCCTCCTGGAGATGCCAACTTCCGACTACACGCAGCTCGCGCCGGCGGGGCTCGTCCTTACCGGCGGCTCCTCTTCAGTACCCGGCCTTCAGGAATTGGCCTCGGAGACCCTGCGCGTCCCTGTCCGCATCGGTCTCCCCGAGGGCGTATACGGCATTACCGACGTGCTCTCCAGCCCCGCATACGCCACCGGCGTGGGACTCGTCGAATGGGGAACGAAGGGGGACGGCAGGCAGGCAGGATGGTCGAAGACCTCTCCCAAGGATTGGAACGACGCCAACGCGGCCCCTTGGAAGAAGGTCTTGGGACTGTTCAAGGCCCTCGTTGCCAAGAAATAACCGACAATTGAATAGGCATGCCAACACAGGAACACAGAGAGGAAGATAAGGAGAAAACAATGGCTAAACAGACTTTCGCATCCCCTGCAGCCAAGATAAAGGCTATCGGCTGCGGCGGCGGTGGCTGCAACGCCATCACCCGCATGGTCCGCGAAGAAGTACGCGGCGTTGATTTCATCGCCCTGAACACCGATGCTCAATCCCTGTCGCTCGCCGAGGCGCCGACACGGATACAGATCGGTCCCCAGCTTACCCGAGGTCTCGGCGCCGGCGGCGACCATAATGTGGGCGCACGCGCGGCAGATGAAAGCCGCGAGGAAATCCGCAACGCCATACAGGGCGCCGATATGGTGTTCATCGCCGCGGGCATGGGCGGAGGCACCGGCACCGGCTCGGCGCCGGTTGTGGCCGCGCTGGCCAAGGAATGCGGCGCCCTAGCCATCGCGACCGTCACCAAGCCCTTCTCATTCGAGGGCGCGCATCGCCGCCAGGTGGCCGAGGAAGGGATCGCCAACCTGGTTTCCAAGGTCGACACCCTCATCATCGTCCCCAACGACAAACTGCTCCAGATGTGCGACGCCAAGACAGCGGTCGACGGGGCTTTCAAGATGGCCGATGATGTCCTTCGCGGCGCCGTTTCCGCTATAGCGGAGGTGATCACCGTGCCCGGCATGATCAACCTGGACTACGCCGACGTCCGCTCCATAATGAAAGGCGCCGGACCGGCCTGGATGTCCATCGGCAGCGGGACTGGCCAGAACCGGGCCGTGGATGCCGCCAAGAACGCCCTTGCCAGCCCCCTGCTCGACGTACAGATCACCGGCGCCAAGGG
>JACPRR010000017.1 GCA_016189825.1 Chloroflexota bacterium | reverse complement strand
TGGCGCTGGGGCTGGACTTGAAACAGATAGTAAAGATGTCAACCATGAATCCAGCACGAGTGTTGGGTGAAGAAAGCCGAATCGGAAGCTTGAGGCCAGGCGTGGAGGCAGATGTCTCCATACTGGAAGTCCTTTCCGGCAAGTGGAAACTTGAGGATTCTGTGCAGCAGACCATCGAGGTAGATAGACTGATCGCACCGAGCACGACCGTGAGAGCCGGGCAAGTAATCCCAGCACAGGCTTCAGCGCAATTGGCGCCGCTACGCCAGAGGTAGGCGAAGACAGTGGACACGTCGAATAATACCCGCGACAAACAACCGGTTAACCGGCAACCTCGGAAGCGGAACCAGGTGGCAGTCATCAGGGGCGGACCCCTCGATGATTCCGGCCCCGAGATGATGGATGCGGCTATGTCTGTCCTGAAGCCGTTGCTTTCTGAGTCAGACTGTTCGCCTGTCGAATTCGTTGAGGTCGAGGCCGGCGCTCACTGCGTCGAGAAGTATGGTGCCCCACTCCCTCGAGAGTCATTGGAGACCATTCTGAATCTAGGAGTAGTATTCAAGGCTCCTACGGCGGGTGCTAAGACGCCGGACTTCCCACCCGTGGGCTCAACGATAAAGAAGGCAATGGATACATATGCCAACATTACTCCCTGCCGTTCCTACAAGGGAGTGAAACTTGCATCGAGACTAAACATAGACATGGTTATGGTCCGGGAAAACACAGAGGGCCTTGCGTCTATCTCTTTCCGGCCGACTCCGGATATTTCCTGTGCCACACGAATAATCACGCGATTTGCCTCTGAGCGGGTAGCCCGCGTGGCCTTTGCCATGGCCCAGCGCCGGCGCCACAAGCTGACGGTCTGTGCCCACACAGGCGGGATCTTCGACGGGGACCGCATATTCATCGAATCCTGCCGGAAGATCGGCATGGACTATCCGGATGTGGATGTGACATTCCGCAAGCCCGATGCGTTGAACGGCATCTTGATGGTGAGCCCCGAGGTCTTCGATGTGATTGTGGCGCCGAACGACTGGGGCTCTGTGATTTCTGACGCCATGGTAAGCTCTACCGGATCGGTCGGTTTGGGGCCCCGGGCGAACCTCGGGGACGACGCCGCATCTTTCGAGCCAATCCATGGTACAGCGCCCGGCAAGGCGGGAAAAGGGACGGTGAATCCTGTCAGTCAGATCCTTGCCGGGAAGATGTTGCTTGAGTGGCTGGGGGCGCGCCACCAGGATGAGAAGGTGTCGGAATTGGGCCGCGTGATCGGCCAGTCTGTCAGTGAAATACTGGATGAAGGCCGTGTAATGACCAGGGACCTTGGTGGCACAGCCTCAACCTCCGAGGTCGCGCAGGCAATTCTAGAACGTGCCCGGCAACTGCTGCATGGGGCATGCTGAACCCCTATGCGACTGACTATCTCGCCTGTGTCCATGCATTGGCCAAGCGCACTGCGGACTTCATCGAATCCCAGGCGCCGCTCAATGAGCCCCACAATGTCCTTTTTACGAGGCTCCCGCGAAACGGGAACAAAACTTGAGCGAATTCGTCATACCGGCGGAAGCCGGTATCCAGGCAACACGGTGTGCGAAGGCTTCTGGATTCCGGCTCGGGGGCAGGAATGACGTTTCGCGGGACGCCCTTTTTACACCACCACTTGCGCTGGGTTCACGGCATGATGCTTTGCCTTGTTCTCCGTGATTTCTATTGCCTCGCCAAGCTTTTCGAGACCGTGAAGAACATGCGTAATCTGCGGGCCAATCTGAATCCGGCCACATGCTACCCAGAACGCGACAAGCTGGAGATCCGCGATCCTGGAACGGCGGGGGTTCTTGTATGCTATCTGATTGCGTCTCATCAGCACCGAATCCAGTTCCACGGCGCCCGGGGGGAGGTTTGCACTCTGAATGACCCTGCCTTCAGGGCGGACCATCTGGAACGCTTGCTGAACGGTGTCAAAGCCTGACAGGCCGTACTTCGGACTGCCTCCGGCCGCATCGAATACGACATCCGCCCCTGAGCCGCCGGTAAGCCGCTTCACTTCTCCGACCACGTTGGTGTCTCTGGCGTTTATGGTGACGTTGGCGCCATACTTCCGGGATATCTCCAGATTCTCGGGGCGCCTGGCCACGGCCACCAACAGGCCAGCCCCGGCCAGCTTCGCTATCTGCAAGATGCCTAAGCCGACCGGCCCTTGCCCCAACACCACGACGGTATCGCCCATCTTGACTTCGGCAGCCTGCACCGACGCTATGCAGGAGTCGATTGCTTGAAGCGCAGCGACTTCGTTATCTGTAGGCCCGTTTGGGACCTTGACCACCCCCCACTCTGGGAGGCACATATATTCGGCGAACGCTCCTGGAATGTCTACACCATAGTAGCGAGGAGTAAGACATTCGGGATTCCTGCCTGACAGGCACATGGAGCAAGAACCACAGTGAAGCTTGCCTGACGGCGAACACACCCGGTCCCCCAGTTGCAACGAAGTCACTCCGTTGCCTGCCTGCACTACTTCGCCGCAATATTCATGTCCGAACTGCATCGGCTTGCCCTCGGCCAGGCATTTTGCCATCCCCTTGGAAGCCTCGCGGACCGCATCCCCTTTCAGGACCTCCGCGTCCGTGATGCTGGGCTGGACTACCTTTATCTTTATCAGCACAGCGCGGTCGTCATTTACCTCCGGCACTGGCACCTCATCAAGCCGGTGTTCCCCAAACCCGTACATTCTCCAGGCTTTCATCGTTCCCCGCTTGACCTTCATCATTTCCTCCTTCGGCTCAATGTAACCTGTCTATCTTGCCAGCGTCCATCCAACGGCCATGCGTACCGCAGACATGGCATCAGTGCCGTACCCGTCTGCCCTTACGTAGTCGCTTATCATGGCATCAGTCTGGCCGCCACCGATCATCACCTTCACATTCTTCCGCAGCCCGGCCCGCTCAAGAGCCTCGACAGTGGACTTCATCGAATCCCAGGCCAGGGTAAGCAGTCCGCTCAGCGCCACTACCTGAGGTCGCTTCTCCCTCACTGCAGCAACGAACTTCGCCTCAGGGACGTCTATACCGAGGTCGATCACTTCGAAGCCGTTGACCTCCAGCATGAACCCCACGATATCCTTTCCAATATCGTGGATGTCACCCTTCACCGTCCCTAGAACTATCTTGCCCCGACTGCTGCCGTCTCCCTCCACCTTTTTCCCTGACTCCAGGCGGGGCTTCAAGATATCTGAGACCCTCTTGAGCAGCTCACCCCCAGCAATGAGTTCCGGCAAAAAATACTCGTGCTTGGCGAACCGCTCTCCGATGATCTTCATGCCTTGTTGGCATGCGTCGAGTATCTTTATGGGGTCTTGTCCCTCGTCAATCGCCTCTCTCACCAGGCGGAGGGCTTCATCCTCCATTATGTTGACGACAGCGTCGGCCAGTTTGCTTGACATTGCTTGTTCTCCCTTTCTCGTTCGCAGCGATCAATATCGGCCGTGCTTCTTGACAGCATCTATCATCGCGCGGACGTTGGCGGGCTTGGCGTCGTCGGCGCTGCTGTTACAGCCCAACATGAAGCCACCGCCCTTGCCGCACGTCTTGATGAGGTCCTTACAGAAATCATCCACCTCCTGTGGCGAAGCGATCTTCAACAACGCCGGGGGAATACCGCCGATAAGCCCGCAGTGGTTGCCCAGGATTTGCTTTGCCCTGGCCATGTCTCC
>JACPRR010000113.1 GCA_016189825.1 Chloroflexota bacterium | reverse complement strand
GGACCCGACCGGGGATGGGTACCGAGACGTTCCAGGGATCGCGCAATATCTTCGAGTATGCCGGCCGCCGCCTGAGGATTCTCCGCAGTTATGTAATCGAAGATTTCGTCCAGGTCTGAAAAGGCGGCAGGAAGTAGGACGACTTCATGCTCTGCCATCGATCTTTGCCTTCAACCGCTTACGGGCTTCGGCAAGTGAGACCGTCGGTTCTCCGGCAAGACGTTCTTGTTCGGCATGCAGGAGCTTTTCACGCAGGTTGAGCATGGCTTCCCGGCGTTCAAACGCCTCGATACTCATCACCACAAGGTCACCCTCACCTCTCCGCGTGATGTACACCGGTTCGGCCTTTTCGCGGGCAATCCGGGCAACTGCGTTGTATTTGTTCCTCAGCGTCGTCGATGACTTAATGATCATCTCCTGGCTCCTTGATCGAATTATGTATACTATCATACGATAATTCGGGTAGAATTCCAATAGGAAACATCCTGGGGAGAGAGCATATGCCGAGGTTGAAATTGATAGTTCACGCTTGCCCGCGATGGTACCCGGGATCAGCGAATCTCGCCCTCTCACTCCCCCCTCAGTTCTTCTTCTCCGCTCCCAGGCTCAGCAGCGAGAGGTCTCCCATGAACGGCGGCTTCAGGGTGAGGGTGAACGTGCTGCCCTTCCCGTAAACGCTCCTCAGGCTGAGCTCGGCGCCGATTAGCTCAGCCAGCTTCTGGCTCAAGTGAAGGCCAAGCCCTGTGCGCGGCAGCATGATCCCTTCCGGCTCGAAGCCCTTGAATATTGCCTCCTGGTCCTTCTTCCTGATGCCTATCCCGGTGTCAACCACGCTGATCTCCGTCGTGCTCCGTCCATACTCGTTACGCTGCACCAGGTCGAGATGCACCTGGCCCCTCTCGGTAAACTTGACCGCGTTGTCCGTGAGGTTAAGCAGTATCTGGCCCAGCGCCCTGCGGTGGGTGCGCGCCAGCACCTGCGCCTCGGGCATGTTACAGGTGAACTGAAGCCCCTTCTGCTCCGCCGCGGGTCTCATGCTCTGCATCACTTCAGTGATAATGCTGGACAGGTCCACCGGTTCCGTGCTGAGCGCAACATTGCCAGACTCGATCTTGGCCAGGTCCAACAGGTAGTAGATCAAAGCCCGCAGGTGCTGCGCGCTGCTGCGGATCATGCCCAGCGGCTTTTCCTGGGCCTCGGTCAATGCGGCCGGCAGCCCGCTCATGAAAGTGCTGGTGGAGCCCATGTTGGCGTCGAGGACCATGTGCAGCTCGTGGACCATAGTCTTCAAGAACCGGTCCTTGGCCGTCCTCGCGTTCTCCAACTCGTTGTTGTTCGCGCGCAGCCTGTGTTCCGCCCACCGGCGCTGCTCGATCTCGAACTTTAGGTTGTCGTTGGTCGCCGCCAGGTCTGCGGTGCGCTGCGCGACCCGCCGCTCCAGCTCGTCGTTAGACCGGCGCAGCGCCTCTTCCGCTTTCTCGCGCTCGGTGACATCATGAAAGACCAGGATCGCGCCGATGATGTTCCCCTTGTCGTCCTTGATCGGCGCCGCGCTCTGGTCTATCGGTATTTCCCTGCCATCCCTGGCCACCAGGACCGTGTGGTTGGCCAGACCGGTGATTGTCCCTTCCAGTATCGCCCGGGTTACCGGACTGTCCACCGGCTGGCGCGTTTGACTGTTCAGGATATTGAAGACCTCCGCCAGCCTGTGGTTCAGGACCTCTTCCTGTCTCCAGCCGATCAGGTTCTCCGCAACCGGATTCATGAACGTTATCAGCCCATTCTTGTCAACCGAGATCACGGCGTCGCCGATGCTCCGCAACGTCGTGGAGAACCACTTCTCGCTGTCCTTCAGCGCCCTCTCCATCTTGTACTTGTAGAGCGCCATGTCGATGGTTATGTGTACTTCCCGTTCCTTGAACGGCTTGACTATGTAGCCGTATGGCTCGGTTATCCGGGCGCGCTTGAGAGTGACGTCATCCGTATAGGCGGTAAGATATATGACGGGCACATCGAAACGGGTGTGGATCTGCTCGGCGGCGGTCACCCCGTCGATAGCGCCGGAGAGCATGATGTCCATCAAGACCAGGTCAGGACATGACTCCTCCACTTTCTTGACGGCATCCTCCCCGGACATGACGATATCCGGGGTCGGGTACCCCAGGCTGGTGAGCCTGCGCTGTATGTCCAGCGCTTCGATACCCTCATCCTCGACGATCAGGATCCTTGGAGCTGCCATGTGTCACCTCCTGTTTTTGTCAAACCCCGAGTTACGAAACCCTGAAGTCTTCTCCCTTTTCTAAAGGAATGAGAGGGATTATGGTCCGTCTAAACCCCCTTAGTCCCCCTTTAGCAAAGGGGGAGAATCCTCTCGCTTCTGGCTTCTCGCTCTGGCTATCTTCCCGGCTCGAATGTCACCGAGAACTCGGTCCGCCCGTTGCTTCCAAGATGGATGTCACCCCTGAGCTGCTTCACCAGACCGCTGACCAGCTTCAGGCCCAACGACTTGCACTCCTGTATCTGGAACCCTTGCGGCAGGCCCACGCCGTTGTCGCTAACGGTCAGCACTAGCTGGCCCCCACCGTTGCGATGCAGGTCAATGCCGATCTCACCTGCCCTGCCTCCCGCTTTCCACGGCTCGGGAAAGGCGTGTTTGAGCGAGTTCGAGACCAGCTCGTTGATGATCAGCGCGCAGGGGATCACGGTATCGATGTCCAGAGGAACGTTCTCGATGGATATGAGCGGCCTCACCGTGGTCGCCCCGTAGGAAACGAACAGGTTGTCCGTTAGACTCCGGATGTACTCGGAGAGGTCGATCCTGGCCAGCGACTCGGACTGGTATAGCTTCTCGTGGATCAGCGCCATCGAGTAGATCCGGTTCTGGCTCTCCTTGAACGGCTCGATAGCGACCTGGTCCTTGAGGTAGGGCAACTGGAGATTGAGCATGCTGTGGATAATCTGGAGATTGTTCTTAACGCGGTGGTGGATTTCCTTCAGCAGTACCTCCTTTTCCTTTAGAGACTTCTTGATCTGGTCGTCCGCGTTCTTCATGTCGTCAATCAGGCGCGCATTCTCCAGCGAAATGGCCGCCTGTGAAGTCAACAGCTCGGTCATCTGCGTCTTCTCGGAGGTGAATACCGAGTCCGCCAGGCGGTTCTCCAGGTAAAGGACGCCGATCATCCTCGATTGCTTGATCACGGGAAGGCACAGGAGGGAGCGCAGTTGCAGCTTCTGGACTTCGGGGTTGTCCTTGAACAGCCCCTCCAGCGAGGCGTTGTCCAGGATTACCCGTTCCCCGGTCCGGTTCACGGAGCGCACGATCGCGCCGCAGATGCCTTCCGCATCCTCCAGCTTCTGGTTCAATGTGCGCGG
>JACPRR010000112.1 GCA_016189825.1 Chloroflexota bacterium | reverse complement strand
GGGTCAGCTACTTCGAGTGGGTGAAATAGGCGACGGATGACTGCATATTATCCCCTGTTCATGAATATCGAAGGTCAACCGTGCCTGGTCGTTGGCGGTGGCGAGGTGGCGGCGCGGAAGGTGAACTCGCTCCTGGAGTGCGGCGCCAGGGTGAGCGTGGTGAGCCCCTGGTTATGCGATAGCCTTCGGTCCTTGCGGGAGTCGGGAAAGATCGAGGCTGCCTTGCGAGGATACCGCGACGGTGATACCAGGGGATCTGTCCTTGTGATCGCGGCGACTGACGACAGCGATCTGAACGCCAGGATATACCGGGAAGCATCCGCATCGCGAATACCGGTCAACGTTGTTGACGCCCCCGGCCAATCGACGTTCATCGTGCCTTCGGTTTTCAAACGGGGTGACGTGACCATCGCCATTTCAACAGGGGGCAGGAGCCCGGCACTGGCGAAACGGATCCGCATTGCACTGGAAAACGCATTGCCGGCGGAGTTGGGCGAGCTGGCTGACATGCTGTCCGAGGTGCGTCAGGAACTGAAGCGCCGCAGGGTATCCGTGACCGCGGAGACATGGCAGGACGCGCTTGATATTGACGTGCTGCTCAGCCTGCTCAGACAGGGGAAACGCGGGGACGCCAGGGAAAGGCTAATGGAACATCTCACCGGGGACAATCGAGTCGTGCGTACTATTGACACTATTGACGGGAAACGAGGTTAGTCTGTGCAAATCGTAGCTTTGGGTCTGGACCATGAGCGAGCGCCGGTGGAGGTGCGGGAGCATGTCGCCATTCCCTCGGCAAGGATAAAAGAGGCGATTGCGGCCCTTTCCGACTACGTGAGCAACGGCATCGTCCTCTCGACCTGCAACCGGACCGAGGTCTATGTGCTGGAAGATGACCTGGTATCGGCAGTTCCGGGCATGGAACGCTTCTTCTGTGAGTACAGCGGAGTGAAGGCCGAGGAGTTGTTGCCGCGCCTGTTCCGGGAGCGGCAGGAGGGCGCGGTCAGGCATCTCTTCCGGGTGGCTTCAGGGCTCGAGTCGTTGATTGTCGGCGAATACGAAGTGCTCGGTCAATTGCGGCACGTGCTCGTCGAGGCCGAAGGGCTGAAGTCGGTCGATCCTTTTCTGCTCAGTTTGCTGCGCGAGGCTGTCCGGGTTGGCCGGCGCGTGCGCAGCGAGACCGCGATAAGCAGGAACGCCGCCTCGGTGAGTTCGGCCGCGGTCGAGATTGCGCGCAAGGTGTTCCCCGAGCTATCGGACTGCCGTGTGCTCGTTCTCGGGGCAGGTCAGGCCGGCAAGGTGGCGGTCCAGTCCCTGGTCGACAGCCAGGTGGCAAAGGTGGCGGTGATGAGCCGGTCGTTGGAACATGCCGCCGAGCTAGCTGATTCGCTCGGTGGGACGGCGGTACCATACCACAGGCTGAAAGAGACGCTGGTCGATACTGACATTGTCATCTGCTGCACCGGCTCGCCTCATTTCGTCCTTGAGCCGGCCGCGCTCAGCGATGCGGTGAGCGCGCGCAACGGCAGGCCGTTGCTTCTCATCGACATTGCCGTCCCCAGGGACATCGATCCGGCGGTCAAGACCCTGGACAACATCATGTTGTACGATATCGACGACCTTGAGGGGGTGGCCAGGACCAACCGCAGGCTGAGAGAGGGGGAGGTGACCAGGGCTGCCGGGATCGTGGACGAGGAAGCCGCGAGGTTCATGGCATGGTGGCGGGGCCGTCAGGCGACGCCGGCCATTGCGGCGCTGCTGTCCAAGGCAGAAACCATACGGAGTGAGAGTTTCGATAAAACAGTGAAGGGGATGTCCAACCTGTCGGCCGAGGACCGGGTCAAGATAGAAGCGATGACGAAGTCGATAGTGCAAAAGATACTCCATGCGCCGGTGACGGCTCTGAAGGGCAACGGAGGCGAGTCAAAGCTGGTGCGGGACCTTTTCGGTCTGGACGTGCCCGATTGAAGAACGCATGCGGGGGAAATTGACAATAGGGTCGCGCGGAAGCAAGCTGGCGGTGTTGCAGGCCAGGATGGTCGAGGCAGCGCTGCTCTCGGCCTGCCCGGACATCGAGGTCACCTTCAAGACGATTACGACGACAGGCGACCGGGACAGGAGTGTGAGCCTCGACGAAGTGGGCGGGCAGGGTATCTTCGTAAAGGAGCTGGAGAGGGCGCTGGCCACCGGGCGCATAGACCTCGCCGTTCACAGTTTGAAGGATGTGCCCACGGAGCTGGGGGCCGGGCTGAAGCTGGCTGCGGTCTTGCCCCGGGAGGACCCGCGGGACGTGCTCGTTTCGGCGACCGGGCTCAACCTCGCGGAACTTCCTCCTCGTTCCCGGCTCGGCACCGACAGCCGGCGGCGTGCGGCGCAGTTGAAAGCGGTGCGGCCGGACGTGGCGCCGTGCCCGCTGAGGGGCAATATCGATACCCGGCTGCGCAAGGTGCGGAGCGGCGAGATGGAAGGGGCTATCCTGGCGGCAGCCGCGCTGCTGCGGCTGGGATACGCGGACCGGATAGCGGAGTACCTTCCGCTCGGCTCGTTTCTGCCTGCGGTCGGGCAAGCTGCGATCGCGGTGGAGGTACGCGCCGGGGACAGGGCCTCTGAGTTCGCTGCTTCTTCGATAAACGACGAGCGCACCATGCAGGCGGTGATGGCGGAGCGAGCATTCATGCGGACGCTGGGCGGCGGATGCCGCGCGCCGATCGCGGCGCTTGGCAGCGTGGTGGATGGCAGGCTTGTGATCGAGGGTATGGTCGCCAGCGCGGACTACTCGCGAGTAATACGCGATCGCGCCGAAGGTCCTGCCGTTGATGCAGAGGCGGTGGGACGAGGCCTGGCGCTTGCCATACTGGAAAGAGGCGGGCGCGGGATAACGGAAAAACCCGAGAGGGCCGATGTCAAAAAACGGTAAGGTTTATTTGGTGGGTGCGGGGCCCGGCGACCCTGGCCTGATCACGGTGAAGGGATTGGAGCTGCTGAGGCGCGCGGACGCCGTGGTATATGACCAGCTTGCGAACCAGACTCTGCTTTCCGAGGCGCGCGAGGGTGCAGAGCTTGTCAATGTCGGTAAGTCATCGGCCCGGCATACGATGAGCCAGGAAGAGATCAACCGCCTCCTGGTGAGGCTGGGAAACGAGGGCAAGCAGGTTGTCCGGCTCAAGGGTGGTGATCCTTTCGTGTTCGGGCGGGGTGGGGAAGAAGTCGAGGCCCTTGTGGAAGCTGGACTGCCTTTTGAAGTGGTGCCGGGAGTCAGCGCCTCCGTCGCGGTCCCGGCGTATGCCGGCATACCGGTGACACACCGCAAGATGGCTTCGTCTTTCGCGGTGATAACCGGGCACGAGGCGCCTGGCAAGGCGGAATCTTCCATCGCGTGGGAACGACTCGCCGGGGGCGTCGACACGCTGGTATTCCTCATGGGAGTGTCCAACCTAGGCTACATCGTGCGTCAATTGACCTCGAACGGCATGCCGGGAAGCACGCCGGTCGCTGTGATACGAAGGGGCACACTTGCCGGGCAGCAGACTGTTGCGGGAACGCTGGACGACATTGCAGACAGGGCGGAGGCACAAGGCATTGAGCCACCGGCGGTCATTGTGGTGGGTGACGTAGTCAGGTTGAGGGACGGGATGCGCTGGTTCGATAAAAGCCCCCTGTTCGCCAGGCGAGTGCTCGTCACCCGCTCCAGGGAGCAGGCAAGCAGGCTGAGCGGGATGCTCGAAGAGCAGGGTGCGGAACCGGTCGAAGTCCCTACTATCGAGATACGGGCGATCGAGGACGATCCCGCAGTGGACAAGGTATTCCGGGACTCTGGCTACGACTGGGTGTTCTTCACCAGCGCGAACGCGGTCGGCGTCTTCGTTGCGGCACTTGCTCGGGTAGGGAGGACCCCCGGGGACCTGGAGAAGGTAAGAGTGGCGGCCATAGGGCCGGCTACCGCCGAAGCGCTTGAGAAGGCAGGGATGCGCGTCGATTACATGCCGAAACGGTACGTGGCCGAAGGCATCCTTGAAGACATACCTCCCTCGCTGGTAGCGGGAAAACGGGTCCTGCTGCCCAGGGCGGACATCGCGAGGACCGACCTGGCCGAAGGACTGGAGCGGCTGGGAGCCACGGTGCGACAGATCGCTCTTTACCGCACCGTGCCCGCGGCCGGCAACGGGCACGCCGGGCTGAAGATGCTTCGCGAAGGGAAGATCGACGTCATCACCTTTACCAGCTCGTCGACAGTCCAGAACCTGGTCGGCATGCTCGGCGAAGAGAGCGCCAGGATCAACGAAGCGTTGGTCGCCTGTATCGGGCCGATTACCGCGGCAACTGCAAGGAAGCTGGGCATCAGGGTCGACGTGGTCGCGGAGGAACATACGATACCCGGGCTGATACACGCGTTGGTCGAGCGCCTGTCCGGCGAAAGAGAGAAGGAATGACAGCCACGTTTCCGGGGCTGCGATTGCGACGGTTGCGCCAGTCGGAGACTTTGCGGGCCATGGTGCGCGAGACCCGGCTTGGAGTGGCCGATTTGGTCTGCCCTCTTTTCGTTGTCCCCGGGAAGCGGGTAAGGCGAGAAATAGCGTCATTGCCAGGAAACTTCCATCTTTCGGTAGATGAACTGGTGAAGGAATGCGGGAGGGTTGCCGGCCTCGACATCCCGGCGGTGATCCTGTTCGGTATACCGGAATCGAAAGATGAGATGGGCAGCGGCGCGTATGCGCGTGATGGCATTGTCCAGCAGGCGGTTCGCGCGCTCAAGAAGCAGTTGCCGGACCTCGTTGTGATAACCGATGTGTGCCTTTGCGAGTACACCAGCCACGGGCATTGCGGAGTAGTGGTCGGGGGCGCCGTGGACAATGACCGGACGCTGGACCTGGTCTCGAAGACGGCGCTGTCGCATGCCGAGGCAGGCGCTGACATTGTCGCGCCGTCGGACATGATGGATGGCAGGGTGGCGGCGATACGGGGAATGCTGGATGGCAATGGCTTCACGATGACGCCGGTATTGTCCTATGCGGCGAAATACGCATCCGCGTTCTACGGGCCGTTCCGAGATGCCGCGGGCTCGACTCCTCAATTCGGCGACAGGCGGTCATACCAGATGGATCCGCCGAATGTGCGAGAGGCGCTGCGCGAAGTGCGCGCTGACATCGATGAGGGAGCTGACATCATTATGGTCAAACCAGCGCTCGCCTACCTCGATGTCATACGGCGAGTCAGGGAGGAGTGCGACCTGCCCCTTGCCGCGTATAACGTAAGCGGCGAGTACGCCATGGTAAAGGCCGCGGCACGCGAGGGACTGCTGGACGAGAAGCGCGCTGTCATTGAGGTGCTTACCGCGATCAAGCGGGCGGGGGCGGACTTGATATTGACCTATCACGCCAGGGATGTGGCGGCATGGCTGCGCGAGGGGTCGGGCTAGATGAAGACGCAGCGTTCCGACGAGCTATTTGAAGAGGCGAAGCATTACCTGCCCGGCGGCGTGGACAGCCCGGTCAGGGCATTCGGTTCCGTCGGAGGGAAGCCATTCTTTGTCCGCCGTGGCAGTGGGTCCAAGCTGTTCGACGAGGACGGCAACACGTACATAGATTATGTATGCTCCTGGGGCCCACTGATACTGGGCCACGCGCACCCACGCGTAGTCAAGGCGGTGCAACGGGCGGCCGAAAACGGCCTCACCTTTGGGACGCCGTGTGAGCTTGAGACAGTGCTGGCCAGGATGATTTCGGCAGCCATACCGTCAATGGAGATGATGCGTTTCGTGAGCTCGGGCACGGAGGCGGTGATGAGCGCACTGAGGGTGGCCAGGGCGTTCACGGGGCGAAACAAGGTCCTCAAGTTCGCAGGCTGCTACCACGGCCATTCCGACGCGCTGCTGGTCAAAGCCGGTTCCGGACTGGCCACCCTCGGGCTTCCGAGCAGCCCCGGCGTACCCACTGCCTGGGCCAACGACACGCTCATTGCCCGCTACAATGATATCGGATCTGTGGAACAGCTCTTCTCCGCCCATGGCAAGGACATCGCGGCCCTGATCGTGGAGCCAGTGGCTGCCAACATGGGAGTGGTGTTGCCGAAGACCGGTTTCCTGGAGGACTTGCGGCGCATCACGGACACGTACGGGGCGCTCCTTGTCTTCGATGAGGTCATCACCGGGTTCCGGGCGTCATACGGTGGCGCGCAAGCGCTCCTCGGGGTGGCGCCGGACCTTACTACCCTGGGGAAGATAGTGGGGGGTGGCCTGCCGGTGGGGGCCTATGGCGGAAAGCGCAAGGTCATGGAGCTGGTGGCGCCCTCGGGCGCCGTTTACCAGGCGGGAACCCTGTCCGGGAATCCCCTGGCCATGACGGCAGGGATTGAAACGCTCAAAGTGCTAAGGGAGGGAGACCCTTACGGCCGGTTGCAGAAGATGACAGATGTGCTCACTGTTGGGCTTTCCCACCTGATCGGGACGCTGGGAGTCCCCGCTGTGGTCTCTTCGCTGGGCTCGCTTTTCACCGTGTTCTTCTCCCCGGAAGCGGCGACTGACTATGATTCCGCCCTGATGGCCGACACGGACAAGTACCGGAAGTTCTTCCGGGCAATGCTTGAAGCCGGCGTCTATGTGCCTCCCTCGCAATTCGAGGCATGCTTCGTCTCACTGGCGCACACCGAGGAGGACGTTGATCGCACACTGGAGGCAGCCCAGAGAGCTTTTTCCGCTTCGCTGAAGTAGTGTCAATTTGTAAGAATATTGATACATCCCAGCCCGCCACAGCTATTGAAATAAACTGCCTTCGCTGCTAGCCTGATAGTGTGAGGCTATCTTCAGGCTACATGAGGTCAACAGCAGCTACTTTGTGTTCACCGGAGGCAGGACCCTCCAGCTCCGGCTCGCGCCCGGCGCGCGTCCTCGTCGTCGACGACGCCGAGCGGGTATTAAACTTCCTTGAAATCAAGCTGAGGGCTTCCGGCTATTCGGTGCAGAGGGCGTCGAACGGCGATTCGGCCATCGACCTGGTGCGCAGCTTTCGTCCCGACATCCTGGTCCTCGACGTGTCCATGCCGGGCAAGGACGGCATACAAACGCTGAGGGAAGCACGAGTGTTTTGCCAGGCGCCCGCGCTCCTTATCAGCGGGTATGACGTCGGCTACGAGGCGTTCCAGGGACTGGGCCGGGTCGATTTCCTCGCCAAGCCATTCAATCCCGACGAGCTTCTTTTGAGGCTGAGAAGGCTGGCCTCCCTGCCTCGCTGACGTGCCCCGCAGCAGGCGTGGTAATCTAGAAGTAGAGGCTGGCTCATGCAGGATGCCGGCCGTCGAAGGAGGTTATTTGGCATGGTTGAGACCCGGAACCGGCTGGAAACCAGGCAGTATACGCTTCCAGTACTGCCCTATGGCTACAAG
>JACPRR010000126.1 GCA_016189825.1 Chloroflexota bacterium | reverse complement strand
TAATCCGTGGATTCCCACCCACGGCTGAAGCCGTGGGCATGGGGTTTCGTATCTATGCCCCAGGCTTTAGCCTGGGGTAGAGGAAACACCTCACGGGTTCTCACCCTAATACAAACGCCTCATAATTTGTGGCATGGCGCACAGGCAGGGACGCCTGTGCCACCCATGGGGATGCAACATCACTTAGTTCGTTTGTATTAGCGTTGCGGGCCACATTGAGATTACCATAATATCCACGGATTACGCTGAGGAAAAACGGATTTGACTGCCGATTCCGGCGCTGCCTATGATAGCAGGAACAAGCGTTGGAGGCCCCAGGTCACGTGGATTTCAACCTGAGCGAAAAGCAGAATATGCTCCGTTCTTCGGTCAGGGAGTTCAGCGACCGAGAGATAGAGCCTTTCGCCGCGCAGATCGAAAAGGATGGCAGGCTCCCCGACGACTTGATCGCGAAGCTGGCAGGACTGGGAATGCTCGGCATGACGGCGCCGCAGCAGTACGGCGGCGCCGGCGAAAGCAACGTCAACCTCGTGCTGGCCATCGAGCAACTGAGCTACTCAGGCGCCGGCGCGTGGTGGCTGGCGGCAATGAACAACAGTATCCCGGCATGCATGGCCCATTTCGGCAGCGAGTACATCAAGGCCAGGTACGTGCCGCCTTTATGTAAAGGAGATGGCTACGCGAGCATCCAGTTCACCGAGGATGACACCGGCTCTGACCCGGAGGCTCTCAAAACGCAGGCCGTACCCAGCGGGGACCGGTACGTGGTAAGCGGCGCCAAGCGTTTCATCACTTTCGGGGCCAGGGACGGCTATGCGATGCTCTTCGCCAAAGACGAGGATGGCAAGTGCACCGCCTTCGTGATCGAGAAGAACACCAGTGGCTACTCGGCGGACAAGACCTGGGCCCTGATGGGCGCGGGTGGCATCGAGGCCACGGACGTCCATTTGGAAAACCTCGCGGTGGCGAGAGATAACATGCTCGGCGCCAAAGGAAAGGGGTTCGGGGTCCTGCTGTGGTGGATCGCGCACGAGAAGGTGATACAGTGCGCGGCGAACGTCGGCATGGCCCAAGCGGCAACCGACGAGGCGGTCAGGTATGCCCGGTCCCGGCTGTCGAGAGGCAAGCCCATCGCCGACATGCAGGGCATCCGCTGGATGCTCGGCGAGATGGACTCCAGGCTCGAAGCCGCCAGGTGGCTCACCTACCGGACGGCGTTCCTGCAAGATGACCTGGCCAGGGACCCGGGGACCGACGCGGCTAAGGCAAAACTTTTCGTGGTCCCGGCAACGATATCGATCGTGGAGTCGGCGAGGCAAGTCCACGGCGCGTACGGATACACGCGTGAGTTCAAGATCGAGCGGCTGTGCCGGGCCGTCCTGGGCGCAACCTGCATCGCGACTTCTCTGGAGCTAAACAAGTCAATTGTTGGAGCATCAGTAGTACGATGATCACGCATAACGGCCACCTGCGCATTGGACTGGTCACCGACACGCACATACCGGACGTGGCGAAGGCGCTTCCCCCCGAGCTGGCGACTGCTTTCAAAGGGGTCGACCTCATCATGCATGCCGGCGACATCTACTCCCTCACGGTTCTGGACGACCTGGCCCGCATCGCGCCCGTGTTCGCGGCCCGCGGGGACGATGATGCGGCCTCGACGCTGAGCGACGAACGCGTGAAGGACAAGCACGTCTTCCAGATCGGCGGCAAGACGGTGTGGCTGGTGCACGAACGGCCGTACCTGTACGAGACGCGCATTGCGGGTCCGGGACCGGGGGCGACCGGGACAGAGAACAAGAAGCCGGACGTCGTCGTCTTCGGCCACGAGCACAGCGTCACGGTAAGGGAACACAGTGGCGTCCTCTGGGTCAACTCAGGGAGCCCCACGTTTCTCAGGTACAACTATGGCCTTGGCACCGTGGGCATCCTGGAAATCGATTCCGGCGTGGCGAAGGCGGAGATCAGGCAGCTCTGACAGTTGTTGCGTGGAGCCCCCTCTCCTTAATCCTCTCCCCAAGGGGAGAGGCGAACCCGATTACGCTGGGTCGCGCCACTAGGCGCCAGCGAGTCCTCCCCCCTACTCCGACCCCTCGGCGCTCCCGCCACGCGGCAGCACGACGGCGCGGCTCCCCGACGCCCTTATCTTCCCCTCAAGCTCCTGGGCGGCATCGGCGTGCTGCCTGAGGAACTCTTTGGCGTTTTCCCGGCCCTGCCCGAGCTTGCTTTCACCATAGGCGAAGAAGGCCCCGGATTTCTTGATCAAGCCGAGCGCAATCCCGAGATCAAGTACGTCGCCCTCCTTGCTGATGCCGCTATCGAACATGATATCGAACTCCGCCACACGGAAGGGCACGGCGACCTTGTTCTTGACCACCTTGGCCCGGACCCGGTTGCCCACGATCTCTGTCCCCACCTTGATCGAGTCGATCCGGCGCAGGTCGATGCGCACCGAGCTATAGAACTTGAGCGCCCGGCCGCCAGGCGTAACCTCGGGGTTGCCGAAGAAGACTCCCACTTTCTCGCGCAACTGGTTGATGAATATCACGGCCGAGCGGGACCGGCTTATCACCGAGGTCAGCTTGCGCAATGCCTGCGACATCAGCCTGGCCTGGAGGCCGACGAAGGAATCGCCCATCTCCCCTTCAAGCTCAGCCTTGGGCACAAGCGCTGCCACGCTGTCCACGACAATTACCTCCACGGCGCCGCTGCGCACCAGCCCTTCCGCGATCTCCAGCGCCTGCTCCCCGGTATCCGGCTGCGAAATCCACAGCTCCTCTATCTTTACCCCACAACGCTCCGCGTAGGACGGGTCGAGCGCGTGCTCGGCATCGATGTACGCGGCCACTCCCCCCCGCTTCTGGGCCTGCGCGATAATGTGCTGCGCCAGCGTGCTCTTTCCGGAGGCCTCGGGGCCGAATATCTCAGTGATGCGCCCTTTCGGTACCCCCCCCACCCCGAGGGCCAGGTCAAGCGTCAGAGACCCGGTTGGCACCGACTCCACGGTCAGCGCCGCGGAGACCTCGCCGAGCCGCATTATCGAGCCCTTCCCAAACTGCTTCTCTATCTGGCTGACCGCCAGCTCCAGCGACCTGTCCCGTTCTTCAACCATCACTGCGCTCCTGGTGGTATTTCCTGCACCGGATTATAGCCCGTTCACGACATTCCGGCTACCGGATGCCCGAATCATACCACAGCGCGATGCATAGAACAACTGTACTATGCGTTTGGCATTGCCGTTTGACGCCGCTTGTCTCCGATATTAGACTTCAACCAAGCGAGCCTGCACGAAACAAGGCCGCAGTTTGCAAACCCGACACAGGCAGGTATAGAGATGAAAATCAAAGTAGTGCTCGAAGCGGCAGAAGAAGGCGGGTACACTGTCTATGTTCCGTCGCTGCCCGGCTGCATAAGCGAGGGCGATACGGAGGCGGAAGC
>JACPRR010000111.1 GCA_016189825.1 Chloroflexota bacterium | reverse complement strand
TAGTCGTCCTTCTTCTCGACGGTCTTGAACAAGCCGACCAGGTAGGAGCGCAGCGGCTTGCGGCTCTTTTCGTCGAGGTAGCGATCGACCGTGAAAATCAGGTCGTCGGCGGTGAACGGATCGCCGTTGTGGAACTTGACTCCCTTGCGGAGAGTGTACGTCCAGGAAATGGCGTCCGGGGCTATCACCCATTTCTCCACCATCGCTGGTTTCAAGTCCCCCTTCTCCAGCCAGAACATCTGGTCGAAGACGGGGTAGGTAAGCGAAGAACCGTCCATGCCGACCACAGGCGCCTCGAACGATTCCTGCTCGAAGTTGGCTACCGCGATCTTCAGCGCCCCGTACGGCCCGGTGGGCGTAGAGACAGGTGGTGGCGCTGCAGTCGTCTTGGTGGTGGTTGCCGGCGCGGTTGTGGCCGCGGTCGTGGCAGCGGTTGTCGTCGTTGCCTTGGGTGCCGTGGTTGTTGTTGTGCTGGCCGCCGTTTGTGGCGACCGGGCACAACCGGAGAAGACGAGTAAAACCGTCAGGGGTATCACTGCCAGGACTTTCAGGGGTATTCTGCCCGGCCCATTGTCCCTTAACAGTCCGACCCTTCCGTTGCTACGGGGTACACCAGTCATGACCAACCTCCTCTTTGCCGTTCCAGTACCCAAAGCGTGACTCCGCTCATAAATGCGAGCGGAGCTTGTCTCGTCAGGCGAACCCGTGCTGTAACCAGATGCAGGACATGTCCAGGTTATGGACAGGAGAACAGAAAGACACCGTTTGCTTCCAGCCACGCGACACCACAGCCGCCATATTCACTGGCACATTATACACCCACTTGTCAAGCCTCTGGCGAAGTCAACCCGAGCGCCTCGCGATGAGGGACAGTTTGCCAGGCCAGCCCGGTCCATCTCAGGGCGTTTCCACGGGCGTGGTGACCGCCAGGCCCCCGTAGTTGCCCCACCCTGCGCAAAAGCCGACCCACCATTGGCTGGTGGTAGTGGCGACCACCAGGCAGAGGATATCTTCAGGTTTGAGCACCATGGGCAGCATCGCGTCATCGCCCATCTCCTGTATGTTCGGCCTGTCTTTGCCGCGGACGTGGCCCCAGTACGTATAGGCGGTTTCTCCTCCCTCGGCAAATATCTTGTTCCGGCGCAGCCACCCCAGATTGAACCTGGCGTGCTCCCATATCCACTGTTTGACGTCGGACTTGGAGTAGCCGGCCCGCGCCAGCACCCGGGCCACCCTCGCCGAGAAGACGAGGAGAAACTGTCCGGCGGCGCGGTACATGTTGGCGCCAGGCCGGGGAATATCCGCCGCTATCACGTGGAGGATGCGCTCGGCGCTGCCGGTGACGTTCACCGGGTGGGGAGACTGGCAGTCGAAGACCGTCACCGCGCTTTGCCCCTTCTCCAGGCCGCGCTCCACGTGGAGTGGTTCCCAGGGGCTCGCGTCCTCGTTCTCGGCAACGCAAAAGGTGTATTTCGCCGGAGACCCCAGCGTGGACAGATCGCCCTGTTGGGGAATGCCGCCGCCGATATTCCACATGATGAGGCGCACGGCGCGCCCCACAGCGGCGTTGGCCCTGGAGCCTCCGCCGAAGGCGTTGTCGCCGCTGTTGAACCCTAGCTCCCTGGCCACAGGGCCGTTCACGATAGTGAGCGGGGCGCAGGAGTTTGTCGTCGATTGTACACCGCCCAGGCGGAACTCAGGCGCCAGAATCCCCTTAAGGGCGGCGATGACCACCGGGACCATTGCCGGCGTGCAGCCGGCCATGGCGCAGTTTATGGCGATCTGTTCGATGGTGGCGATGCCGTTTCTTGGCGCGACGGCGCCGATAACCTCGCCGGGGTCTCGTCCCAGGAATTCGATGATCTCAGTCACTTTCTTCTCGGTAGGGGGGCACACGGGCAGCCCGTCCGTCCATCGTTCCCGGCACGCGAGGTCGAACCACTCCCAGTATCCCCTTACGTTCCTGGCCGGTGACTTGAGGTTCATCGGCATGCGCAACTCCAACTGGCCGGCTACTTCGCGGTGAGCGAGGAGACTACCAACTCGATGTTGTCCCTGGCGGCAGCTTCCACGTCGTCAATGGCGTTGCCGACCAGCGGCTGCGGCTCGCCGAAGAAGGGCAGATCGGGCATGCCCTCGGCGGCGGCGATGCTCACGAAGAATTGCCGAAGGCTTTCATATCCCAATGTGATCGTCGGTTTGCCCAGCTTCTCCAGGGTCACCGCGTCCCTCAGCCCGGCAACGGTCTCGGAGCCCCAGCATTCCCCATTGATCACGACGTCGGCCTTCTCCTTGATCTCTTGAAGCACCTGGGGCGACAGCGGGTCCAGCACGTTATTCTTGGTGAACCAGAGGGTCCCCGCCAGTGCGAAACGTATCTCCAGAAGCCGCTTCAGCTCCAGCATCATCGGGGAGGCCCTGACGGAACCATCGGGCTGCGGACAGCCGAAGGCGTCGGTGAATGCCACGACCTTACCGTCCAGGGTGGCCGGCCTGGGGGCCAGGGGGCGCCTCTCCGGCCCGTATTCCGCTGAAGGAAGTCGAATTCGCATCGGCGCCTCTCGGCTGCCTGGTTGCGGGGTTGCCGGGGTCAGGCCCTGTTCTGACCTGACCCCGGCGCTAACCCGACCGCTGGTTTCACGTAGCGGGGAACGCGTACAGGGTACTCGTTACCTCGCGGCTGGCTTGCCCTACTTGTGCCTCACATCGGCGGCATACATGGTGAACACCGGGGTTGACAGCGGCGTTATCCACTTGCTGACGTCGATGTTCTTCCGTGCCGCGAGAGTCGAGGGCGCGGAACCGATCTGGAAGGCAACGTACGTCTCGTGCGTGACCTTGATCAGTTCCGCGATCAGGTTCTTCCGCTTGACCGGGTCTAGCTCGGTCCATACAGACTCGATAAGCTTGTCAATATTAGGGAACGCGGAACCGAGCAAGGCGCTTATGCCCTTGGAGCCGAATGCGCTCTCAAGCCCTCTGATCGCCGGTGCGCCGCTCGGGAAACGCATGAAGGAGTGTTGACCCAGGAGCTCGGTGGTGAGGGGTTTGCGCCACGATTGCAGGGTGCCGAAGTCTACCGGGACTACCTTCGCGTTGACTCCAACTTTCTGCCAGTAGCCGGCCACGATCTCGTTGAGCTGCGGCAGCCAGGGCGTGCCGGATATGGGGTGAGAATACAACGTGATGGTGAAGCCTTCGGCGCCGGCCTCCTTGAGAAGGCGCTTGGCTTCATCGGGGTTGTACTTGTACATCTCGCCGAAGGTCTTTGCCCAGTAGTCGACATCGATTTCCGGCGTGGTTGACGTGGTCTGTATAGGCATGGGAGGGCCACCGAGGCCGC
>JACPRR010000109.1 GCA_016189825.1 Chloroflexota bacterium | reverse complement strand
GGGCGCTACCTGGACGTTGCTGAGCAGGCCGGCTTTGCGCGGGACCTCTGTCCCTATCACACGGCGATGCTGGGCTGCATCGACGCCCCGGAAAGGGACGCGTACGTTGAAAGGCTGTTCACGCCGCCCGACCTCATCATCGGCAGCAACATGCCCTGCGAGTCGGAGTCCAAGTCGTTTCTCTACGCGGTGCAAAAGTACAATGTGCCGCATTACTTCCTGGATGCGCCGCTGGACCTCGGCGGCTTCGAGCCGTCGCAACGTGTAGTTGACTACTATGCTGCCGGCCTCCACGGCCTGCTGTCCTTCCTTGGTGAACATGGCCTGAAGGGCGACGAGGGCAAACTCAGCGAGGTCGTGGCGCGGTCTCGCGCCATGGCGCGGCTTTGGGCCGACATCGATGAGCTACGGAAGCTGAGGCCAACGCCGATGCGGCTCGCGGATGCCGTGATCGCCATGTACCTGCCGATCTACTGCGCCGGCCATCCCGATGGCCTGGCGGCCTTGCAGACCATTCACGCGGAAGTGGAGCAGCGTGCGGCCGGCGGGCCGGGGATGGGCGATGACGAGCGGTTCCGCCTGCTCCTTCTGGGGATTCCTCCTTACTACAATCTTGGCCTGCTGAGCTACCCGGAGGCAAAGGGCGGCGTCTTCGTCAAGGGAGAGGTCGAGTACGTGATGACGGGGCAGAGCGATGTGAATATGCTCGACCCCGAACGGCCTCTCCAGAGCCTGGCGCGGAAGGTCATCACTGACCTGCCCGCGCCGACATATGCGGTCAGGCTCGAGGTCTTGAGGCGGACCATCAGAGAGTTCCACATCGACGGCATAGTGGCGGCGCGCAAGCGCGGCTGCCGCAATTTCCCCGCGGGCTTTCGCCTGGTCAAGGACATGGCTGCCGGGGAATTCGGCGTGCCTACAACAGTATTTGATCTGGATGGATTGGACCTGAGAGAGTACAATGACGTGCAGGCCAAGTCTAATCTCGATGCTTTCGTAGAGGCTCTAGCCTCCAGATAGACCGCGGCGGACCGACCCGGGAGACATGACAGAGCTAGCGAGGAACACGGGGAAATCAGACCTTCGCACGGAGGCGGACGTCCAAAGGGCGCGCAAGTCGTACTGGATGGGAGTGCGGGAGGCGAAGCGGAAGGGCGTCCCGGTGGTGGTGGCATTCGGCCTGCTGCCGCGAGAGATCTGGTACGCCATGGATGTCCCGGTAGTGGGCGCGGAGAGCCTTGCCATCCAGGTCTCAGCGAGGCAATTGAGCGCGCGCTACTGCGAAATCGCTGAGCAACGGGGATTCTCCAGGGAGCTTTGCGCGGTCCACCTGTCACTGATCGGAATGGCCGGCGACGAGGACAGGGACCCCTATCTCGATCAGGTCTTCGTGGAGCCGGACATCATTATTGGCAGCTCCTTCGCCTGTATGTCTGAGTCGAAGTCCTTCCTCTACTGGGTCGAGCGCTTCGGCTGTCCTTTCTACGTTGTCGACATACCGCCCAATCCCTGGCCCGGGGGCGTGCCCCGGCACGCTGTCGAATACCTGGCGGGCGAGTTTCGGCGGCTAATCGCCTTCCTCGAAACATACGGGTTCCGCTACCGGGAGTCCAGGCTCAGGGGGGCGGTGCAGAACTCTCGCCGGACAATGGAGCTGTGGCAGGAGATCGAGGGCTACAGGGCGCGAGTACCGGCGCCCATTTCCGCCATCGATGCTTTGCACTGCATAGGCAAACCGCTGGTGCTTTCCCTGGGCAGCGACTCGTGCCTGCAGCTGTTCGAAGGGCTGCGTGACGAGGTGGCGGAGAGGGTTCGCTCCGGCCATGTGGCGCTGGAGGATGAAAGGCTGCGCCTGTATATGGTTGGCGTGCCGCCCCTCTACCGTCTCGATCTTCTGGACTACCCGGCGAGGTACGGTGCGGTGATAGTGAAGAGCGACGTCGATATTCTCGGGGGAAGCCTTATCGAACCGCGGCTGCTTGACCCGGAGCATCCTATCGAGAGCCTCGCTATGAAGCAGATAGTAGATATGGTGAACCCGTGTTTCGACGGCAGGGCCGAGAGCGCGGTGCGGACGGTCAGGGACTACCGCGTCGACGGCGTCATCGGCCTGAACAAGCGCGGCTGCCGGAATCTGCCTGCTTCGCTGAGGCTGATCAAGGATGCGGTCTATCGCGAGGCGAAGACGCCCATGACAGTGTTCGATCTCGATGGGATCGATTCACGCGAATATGACGAGTCCCAGGTGATGTCGAACATCGATTCGTTTGTTGAGACATTGCTGGTAGCCGGGAAGGCCCGTTGATGGCGGCGCTCGAAGCCCTGCGCTCCGCAGCGAGGGATCCCCAGCCGGTTGCCAGAGCGGCCAAAGTTTCCGGGAGAAAGGTCCTTGGCTATCGCTGCGTGTTCGTTCCCGAGGAGATGATGCATGCCGCGGGAGTGACTGCTTTCCCCATCTTCGGCACCCCCGAGGCGGTCTCGCTGGCCGATTCCTATTTCCAGCCGAACCTGTGCGAGTTCATCCGCAACATCTTTGACCTTGCCCTCAAAGGGAAGCTTGACTATCTCGACGGGCTGGTGCTGTGCAACACCTGCGACGCGGTGCGTAAGCTCTACGACCACTGGAAGTCGTACATCAAGACCCCTTTCTGCCATATGATCAACAACCCGCAGAAGCAGTTCACGGAACCTGCCTATGAGTACCAGTACCGGGAGCTTGCCGAGTTCAGGGAGGCCCTCGAACGCCTCACCGGGGCCGCGGTTACCGACGATGCCTTGCAGCGTTCCATCAAGCTCCATAATGAGACGAAGTCATTGCTGCGGAAGGTGTATGAGTTCCGCAAACCCGATTTGCCCCTTCTGTCCGGCGAAGAGGCGCTTGAAGTCGTTATGGGTACCATGCTGCTGCCAAAGGAGGAGGCTAACGCGAAGCTGGCCCAGCTCATCGATGAGCTCGGCACGAGGGGGCGGTCGCCTCTTGCCCCCGGGCCACGGATAATGATCACCGGGAGCATAATCGACAACCCCACGCTGATCAGGATGGTTGAAGAGTCGGGCGCCATGGTGGTTGCCGACGACCTCTGTACCGCCACTCGCTATTTCTGGTACCCGGTGAAGGAGGACAAGGACCCCCTGGCCGCGCTGGCGCGGCACTGCACGGAGAAGCCGGTGTGCGCCTGCATGCACCCTGCGGAGGCGCGTCTCGAATACATGATGGACCTGGTCAGGGAATACAGGGTGGATGGCATAATATATTTCAACCTCATGTACTGTGACCCGTTCCTTTATGAGGGAGTGCTGTTCAAGAAGAAGTTCGAGGAGCGCGGTATACCGATGATAGCTCTGGAAACAGAGCACACTCCATCCGGGTTGGGGCAGCTCAAGACACGAGTGCAGGCATTCCTGGAGATGCTCTAGCCTGTGGTTACCATCGGGGTCGATGCCGGATCGCTCACGACTAAGGTCGTCGTGCTGGAGGGGACCGCGGTGCTATCGCGGAGCAGTCTCCACAGCAGCACACGGGACGCGGGGGGCAAAGGTATCGAAGAGGCATTGAGGTCCGCGGGTATCGGCAGGGAGCGCGTGAAGGAGATTGTCGCCACCGGGATCGGAAGGAATGAGGTGGCTCAGGCGACCAGCGCCGCCACGGAGATAGTTTGCGACGCCAGGGGAGGGAGATTCCTTGCGCCCTCAGCGGCGACGATCATGGATATCGGCGCCGAAAGCAGCCGGGTGATCAAGTGTGACCAGGCCGGGAGGGTGGCCGATTTCGTCCTGAACGACAAGTGCGCCGCCGGGACTGGCGTCTTCCTGGAGGCGATGGGGAAAGCGTTGCGCGTGCCCGTCTCCGAGATGGGCAGCCTTTCGCTGAAGTCGACCCAGGAGGTGAACATCACCGCCATGTGCGTGGTGTTCGCCGAGTCGGAGGTAGTGTCGCAAATACATCGTAGGGTTGCGAAAGAGGACATACTTAACGGCATCCACAAGTCCATTGCCACCAGGCTCTACGGCATGGTGAATCGCGTCGGGATAGTGAAGAATGTTGTCGCGGTGGGTGGCCTGGCGCGAAACGCCGGTGTGGTCAGGTGGCTGGAGGAACTCATCGGCGCCGAAGTCTTCGTTCCCGAGTTCCCCGAGTATGCCGGTGCGGTCGGAGCGGCCCTGATCGCTGCGGACAGGAGCCAAAGTTGATAACGGCTGGAGTCGATGTCGGTTCCCTGTCCGGCAAGGCCGTCGTGCTTGATGACAATCGGCTCGTGTCATGGGGCCTGGTGCCGACCGGACCCGATAGCGCTGAAACCGCGAAAGAGGCGATGGACATCGCCTTGCAAAAGGGCAACCTCAGCCTGGACAGGATCGAGTTCGTCGTCTCTACGGGGTATGGCAGGGTAGTGGTGCCCTTCGCACAGCGCAACGTCACGGAGATATCGTGTCACGCGAAAGGGGCGAACTACTTCTTCCCCGGGGCGAGGACGATACTGGACATGGGCGGCCAGGACTGCAAGGCGATCCGCTGTGACGCGAACGGCAAGGTGGTCAACTTCGCCATGAACGACAAGTGTGCGGCGGGGGCGGGGCGTTCCATGGAGGTGATGGCGGACCTGCTCCAAATACCGCTTGATGAGATCGGCCCCCGGTCGCTGCAGTTAGACCAGGGCGAGGTCGCGGTGAGCAGCACCTGTACGGTATTTGCCAAGTCGGAGGTGCTGGCGCATGTGCGGCAGGGAGCGCCGACGAATGATATACTAGCGGGATTGTGTGCCGCGCTTGCCAGCAGGGTGTACGGCCTGCTCAGGCGCGTCGGCATCGAGCCCGAGTTCGTCATCAGCGGCGGCATAGGCAAGAATGTTGGGGTGGTCACGCGGGTGGAGCAGAAGGTCGGGCTCGAGGCGAACATCTGCTTCGAGCCGCAGATAGTAGGCGCAGTAGGCGCAGCCATCTTCGCCAGGGACACGCTGGTGAAGCAGAAGAAGCCCGCGGCGGCCCGGTGACAACCCGCCTCGGGACGAAGCAATCTCATTTCGCACGATGGAACACCGGACCACAGGGGATAAAGGCGGCGCACTGTCGGTTCGGTGCTGAAGGGGATTGCTTCGCTTCGCTCGCAAAGACGAAGGGGGCTGGACATGCATAGCTGTCTTTGGACAACCTCGATTCACGAGAGGGGGCTAGGTCATAGGCAGTGCATAGGCGCCGTTGGGTACTTCCCGCGATGGCACCTGAGGAGAACTTGAATGAAAGCTAACTACGGATACGCGGATGGTTCCGGGGAGTACTTCATTACCATTGACACTGACGTATGCGACGGCTGCGGCGAGTGCGCGCGAGTTTGTCCCAGCAGCTTGTTCGAGGTTGCCCCGGACGACTACGACCAGGTAGTGGCCCGCGTCAAGGAAAAACTCACGCGCAGCGTCGGCGTGCTGTGCCCGGGGTACGAGCGCTGCCGGGACAAGGTCCCTGATTGTCACGCTGTTTGCCGCGTGGGCGCGATCAGCCATAGCTGGTAGGGCGATGGACTGGACGCAGATTGGGATCCTGGGGGCGATCGGGGTGGCCGGGGGGCTGTTTGGCGC
>JACPRR010000108.1 GCA_016189825.1 Chloroflexota bacterium | reverse complement strand
CTTCCCGCGGGAACCAACCGGGAAAACGCTATCCCGCCCGCTCCCAGTTCCGCCGCCGTCCGTATCAGGCCGGCAACCTGTCCCCGGTTCAGCCGCGAGACGGTGACGTTGATGTTGGCCTCAACCCCTGCTTCCTTCAGGCGCCAGATCCCGGCAAGGGCGCGGCGGAAACTGCCCCTCCCCCTGATCTCGTCATGAGTGCGCTCCAGGCCCTCCATGCTCACCTGGACATCCTCGATGCCAGCCTCGCGTATGCGGAGCGCTATTGCGGGGTCGACGAGCACGCCATTGCTCATCATAGAAACGGAAAATCCCTTGTCGCGAGCATACGCCACAATATCGAACAGGTCCTGGCGCAGCAGTGGCTCGCCGCCGGTAAGATGAAGGCTGGGCGAGGTTTCCACATCATGGTCGCTCGCCCAGCCCTCCAGGGCCCCGTGTACGTTGTCGATGGCTCTAAAGACTTCCCCGGCGCTCATCTCCTCACAGGCGCCCGCCTGATAGCAGTGGCGACACCTCAGGTTGCACCTCTGGGTGACATGGAGCTGCACGAAAAAGTCTAGGTGCACGTTGCTCCAAACGCTTCAATTGCCAGCCTGGCAATTACTTTCCCTTTCAGGACTTTCAAGCCAGGCAGCTCTTGGACAGCGAGTTGCTCTTCTTCTGCGCCTCTGCCAGCGCGCGGAAGAGCTTCGCCTCCTTTTCCCTGTAGGCTGCTTGCATATCTGACCTCCCTTCCCCTCTCGGGAAGACTGGGACCCTTAATACCATTCTAACACCCTCACTTCCCCTGAATAGCTTCAAGGAGAGAAGCATGGAAGGCGACCCTGTTCCGCCCGCGGCACTGGCTATCCCGTCCGGCCTGAGAAGCATGCAGTTTGACGCCACGAGGAAGGGAATGGTAAGATGTCTATCATCTTAGAATAGTCTAATATACTAATGCACTAACCTAACGAAAACAGCTATCGACGAGAGGGAAGCGGCCGGGGGACGGCCAACCAGGAGGTGGCGCCATGGAAGACAGGCTGTACAGCTACCATGCCGACATGTGTAAGATCTTCTCCCATCCCAAGAGATTGGAGCTGATTAACGTGCTCCGGGACGGGGAGATGAGCGTCAACGACCTGTCCGAGAGGCTGCGCATGGAAGGGTCGAACCTGTCGCAACACCTGGCCATGATGCGCGAGCGCCACATCCTGGTTACCAGGAAAGAAGCGAACGTGGTCTACTACCGCATCGCCAACTCGAGGCTGCTCACCATATTCGACATGATGCGGGTAATGCTTTTCGAGCAGATCGAGAGCGACGCGGAGCTAGTGCATGCGAGGACAAACAGGACATAGGAGTTCGAACGTCATGAAGCTGGGCATAGTGCTCAACACCAAAGATCCCGAGACAGCGTGGAACGGGCTGCGCCTGGGCAACGAGACGCTGCGCCGCGGCAACGAGGTCAGCCTCTTCCTCCTGGGCCAGGGCGTCGAAATAGAGAACGTGCATGACGATACCTTCGATGTAGCCGGCGAGCTGCGAAAGTTCACAACGGCGGGCGGCAGGATGCTGGCCTGCACCAGTTGTCTCAAGGTGAGGGGGCAGCAAGCACGGGTGTGTTCTCTATCTACAATGCCGGAACTGACCACCCTGGTACTGGAGTCAGACAGGGTAGTCACTCTGGGCTGACCCGGCGGGTATTGTCTGGCGGCGAGAACGGAATCAAGTACCGGCTTCGAGAGTCGTAGTCCGGCGGAAAGGTGGCTATCATGGCAGGGAAAACCGTTGTGATCCTGGGAGGCGGCATGGGTGGACTGGCGGCAGCGCAACAGCTCCGGACGCTGCTGCCGCAAGAGCATCGCGTAGTCGTTGTCGAGAAGCGAAGCACATTTTACATGTGCACCTTCAACTTGCGGCTCATGGCCGGCGAAATCGGCACCCGGGAAGAGGTGGAACGTCCTCTCACTGGCCTGAAGAACAAAGGGATCGAGTGGGTGCATGGCGAGGTCCTGGAACTGGACCCGAAGACGCGAAGGATGCGTACTTCAGCGGGAACCCTCGTCGCGGACTACATGGTCATCGCCCTGGGCGCGGAGAAAAACGAGAGCGGTATACCCGGCTTCGCGGAATCCGCCCTCAACCTGTACGAGTCGGATGGCGCGCTCCGCATACGCAAGGCAGTGCAGGGGTTTGAAAAGGGAAGGGCAGTAGTACTGGTGGGCCGCACCCCGTTCCCCTGTCCGGCGGCGCCCTGCGAATCGGCGCTACTCATGGACGCGGCCTTCCGCAAGAAAGGGGTTCGCGGTGTCGTAGAGGTCGCCATCTACACGCCGGAGCCGAAGCCCTTCCCGTCCGCCGGCCAGGAGATGAGCGATAACGTCCTGGTCATGCTGAAGGAGCGGGACATCCAGTATCATGCCAAACATGTTGTCAAGAAAATAGACTCTGCCGCCCGCAAGCTTATGTTTGACGGGGAGGAGGCATCCTTCGATCTGCTGGTTGGAATACCGCCGCACGCCGCTCCCAGGGTGGTCCGCGACGCAGGATTGACCGATGACACCGGTTGGGTACCCGTTGACCTGGCCACTATGGAGACCAATCACCCCGGCGTCTTCGCTATCGGTGATGTGACTGCCATCCGCCAGCCCAACCCGACCGGCCTTTTCCTGCCCAAGGCCTGGGTGTTCGCCGATGAGCAGGCCCGCGTAGTCGCCAGGAACGTGGCGGCGCAGCTACGGGGAGAAGACGCATCAAGCAAGTTCGACGGCAAGGGCTTTTGCTACCTCGAGGTCGGAGACGGCCAGGCGGCCTACGGTTCGGGCAACTTTTTTGCCTATCCTGCCGCCAAGGTGTTCATGGAACCGCCGTCCAAGCGTCTCCACGAAGAGCGAAAGAGGACCGAGCTGGAGCAATTGCAGAGCCTTGTCTAGGCTGGGAAGGGGCATGTCGCGGATGCCATGTGAGGCCATTCCCGCCAGGACAGACCCTGGTTTCGGACGCGGCCGGGAAGATCACACCGCCTCCTGGAAGGCCCAGCGCACCCCTTCGGACAGGGTGGGGTAGGCGTGAAGCATCCTGCCGCATTCGGCGGCAGTGAGGCCGCATTTCATCGCCATCGCGATCTCATGCACCAGCGTGGAAGCCTCAGCCCCGATGACATGCCCGCCAAGGATGCGCCCGGTATCGGCGTCGGCCACGACCTTGACGAAGCCTTCAGTCTCGCCCCCGATTATTGCCCGGGGCAACCGCGCGAACTCCCACCTGCCGGTCTTCACCGGGAACCCCCGCTCCCTGGCCTGCCCCTCTGTCAGCCCCACACTGCCCACCTCGGGATCGCAGAAGGTGGCCCTGGGCAGAATGCCGTAGTCCAACCGCCTGGTCTCCCCGCTGGTGGCGTTCCACCCCGCCGCTTCCCCCTGCTCCCAGGCACTGAAAGTGAACAGGTGAATCCCGGCAACGTCCCCCGCCGCCCATATGTGCGGCTGGCTGGACTGCATCCG
>JACPRR010000107.1 GCA_016189825.1 Chloroflexota bacterium | reverse complement strand
GTCCCACGTCCATTGCAGAAGTGCGCTACGCCCTTGGCTTTGGAGGAAAGGTTGGTCACGATGAAACCCAGCCGGGGAAATAGCTCTCCCAGGTGCCACTCCACTTTGGCCACCACACTCCTGTTATGGTCCCAGCTCCCAGCTTGGTACTGGAAGTCATGATAGCAGACGATAGGCTTCTGCGGAGGTCTTCCCACCGGCCGCTTGAGCAGATGCTTGATATGCTCCCGCAGCACCTCGTTGGCAGGAAGTCGGAAGGCATAGCCGATGCCGCGTGGCTCCAGGTATTCGCATTTTTCCAGCTTGCCAAAGGCGGCGTCGCCCCGGAAGAGCAGTCGCACACTCTCGCGCAGATAACGTGCCACCGTCGGCGCAAGGACTTGCTGCCACCGCTCGGCGCTGTGGACGTTACCCGACCGCAGCAGGGCGCCCTCGCAGTCCCCGAAATGGTTGAACAGGAAGAGTGGGTGGTAACACACTGACTGGAAATGCCCGTTGTAGGCCGATCCTGCTCCCGGGCCAGTTTCTCATTGCGCAGGGCCGACTGATACTGGGTTCTCTCTTCGTTGACCCGGTTAGCGAGGGCTGGCAGCGCTGAGGTCTCCCTCGCAAGCTCGTCTATCCGGTTACGTTCTGAATCGATCTGCAGCCGGCGCTCGGCGATTGTCTCTTCCGTCGCGGCCAGGTCGGACCTCATCTGGGGTAAGCGTTTCAACGCCTGCTCCAGGTGGTTCCACTTGGCCTGGAATTGTGCCGAGTCGCGCAAGCGCCGCTTGACTTCGTTGTGGTGCGCCGGATCGTAAGCCAGCGCGGAGATTTGCGTACTCAACTCAACGTAGGCCTTCTGCTCGACTGTCGCGAAATCGCGCTCCGCGAGACGCCGTTCAAGCTGTGCGAGCCGCTCTTGGTCCGCTCCAATGGACGCAGCGGCTTCGCGCGCCGCCGCTATCTCGTGTTCGAGGCGGCCGAGGCGAGTCTGCCGCGAGGCCTTCTCGGCCTTCATGACGGGTTCAATCCTGGCGATCTCGGCCTCGATAGACCGGCGTTCACTGGCGGATGTCTCCGCCTGTCCCGCGCCCTCCCTGATGTATCTCCGCTTCTCGGCGCGCTCCGCCTGATAGTTTGCCCGCACTCTTTCGACACCGTCTTCGCCGAGGTCGCTCTGGCACAGCGGACACCGGGCGCCCTTGGCGGACAACATGGCGAGTTTTTCTTCGATCTGCCTGACCTCGGCGGACAGCCTCTCGTTGTTGGACCGCGTGTTGTCTGCTGCGCTGGTTAGCTCTGCTGCCCGGCGCCGCTTCTCGACAAGTGCTTCCTCCGTAGCCGCCAGGACCTGGAGCTCAGCCCTGGTCCGCGCTGCCTGGGCCTCCAGGTCAGGGAGTGTGGCAGCTTTCGTCCGTGCTTCATCGAGCTTTTTCTGGGAGGAGTCGTGTTCAGCCAGCACCATGTTCTGAGCTCGTTCGATGGCTAACGCGAGCCTGGCCGCGCCCGCAGTAAGCTCCAATAGCCGCTGCGCTTTCTCATTCAGTTGTGCGTTCTCAGCATCCTGGAGCAGAAGGCTCGTGTGGCCGGCCACGATCGCTTCTTGTTCCGCCTCGACACCCTCGTATTCCGCGATCTGGCTGGTTAGAACGCGTGAGCGCTGCATCCATCGGGAAAGCTCTGCGCTTGCCTGAGCCTGGCTGGACTGCAGGAGTTTGAGCTGGCTTTGCTTTATCTCTAGATCTTTCGATGCTTGCTCTGTTGCGTTCAGGTCCTTCTCGGCCTCGGCTCGCCTGGCCTCCGCCGCCATGAGCAGGGACTGATGGCTTGCCAGGTCTGACAGGCATGAGGGCTTCGTGGCGATCTCCGCCTCCATGCCGGTGATTATGCCCTCCAGCCTGGAGCCCTCGTTGCCCCTTTCCACGGACCGGTCATGGGCCATGTCGGAAAGCTCGTCGTATTGAGACAGATCGAGGATCGCGGCCAGTACCCTTTTGCGCTCCGCGGGGTCGGCGACTGTGAACTCGTTTGCTTTGCCCTGGACGAGGTAGGCGCTGTTCCTGAAGGTCTTGTAGTCGAGCCGCAGCAGCTCGATTAGCTTCTGCTGTGTTTCGCTCTTTGTGTTGCCGGAGATATCGTTGTAAACGCCTTCCCCTGCGGACTGCAGTGTGAGCAGCGTGGAGCCAGATCTGGCCGCAGTGCCGCGCCCGTGCTTCCTCAGCACGCGGTAACCCTTCCCCTGGGCAATGAACTCGAAGTCCACCTCCATGTCGGCCCGGTCACGGTAGATCAGGTCATCGTCGGCATCGGCGCGTGACTTGCCCCAAAGCGCCCAGGTCATAGCGTCGAGCAGCGCGGACTTCCCGCTCCCATTATCGCCGCAGAGGCAGGCGACGTGTATCCCCTCGAACGACAGAGGGGGCACGTTTTCCCCGTAGCACATGAAGTTGCGGAGCCGTAATCTGAGGGGTATCAAGGTCTGTTATTCATCGGGCCGGGATCTGGAAGCGATGTATGGTGAAGTACTCGCCGGACCGCTTCAGCCAGTTGTATTCCTCTTCCAGGACCGCGAGGTGCTCTTGCTCGTCAGCGGCGAGATGGTTGAGCAAGGCGCTGGCTTCCGGGTCGCCGGCATCCGCTGCTGCCTTTGCGTAGAAGGCGGCAGCCTCCTTTTCTGCTTTCATGCCCAGGCTCAGCGCATCCAGCTCGCCGGCGTCGGCCTTGACCGGCCCGCTGGCTTCGGGCGCGGGAGGCAAATCGGACCTGGTCACACGGGGCGGACTGGGATGAGCCATGCCGGTGAACGAACTGGTGGTATCGAGCGATTCAATCTGCCGGGAGAGTTTGTCGATGTGCGTCTGCTCGACGCTCACCAGCCAGAGGAACATGCGCTTAGCCTTATCGCTGTCGGTCGCTGCCGCAGCCTTCAGGTAGAAATCATGCCCCTTCTTCTCACGCTCGAGAGCGGTGTCGAGAATGTTCTTGATCGTCGGGTCGGCGGCCATCGTTTCCTCCTAATCGCAGGGACTCGCAGACCGGTGTGGGGTGGCCCTACGGCCATTGTACTACCCGCTTCTGGCAGCCCGCAAGGAATCCCGATTCGACCTGCCCGGAGTCGGCCAACTATGGTATATAATACCAGAACACCATGTTTGAAGCGCTGACTGAGAAACTATCTAGGGTATTCTCCCGCCTGAGCGGCAAAGGCATGCTCACCGAGAAGGACGTCGACGAGGCCCTCCGCGAAGTGCGGCTCGCACTCCTTGAAGCAGATGTCAGTCTTAAGGTGGTCAAGGAGTTCATTGCCAGGGTGCGTGAGCGCACGCTCGGGGCAGAAGTATTGCGGAGCCTGAGTCCAGGCCAGCAGATGATCAAGCTGGTGAACCAGGAGTTGGTCGCTGTCCTCGGCGGCAGCGCCAGTTACCTTACCCCTGCGGGACGGCCGCCGTCCGTCGCGATGCTTGTTGGCCTGCAGGGCTCAGGCAAGACCACCACCGCCGCCAAGCTTGGGTTGCACTTGAGGCGTTCGGGGCAGCGTCCCCTGCTGGTGGCGGCTGACACCCGGCGCCCCGCGGCCATAGAGCAGCTTGTGACGTTGGGCAAGCAACTCGACATCCCGGTTTACAGCGAAACCCCTGAGAACAAACCGGTAGACATCTGCGCCCGCGGTTTGAAGCGGGCGGAAGAGGTCGCGGCGACCTGGGTGGTTCTGGATACACAGGGGCGCCTGCACGTGGACGATGAATTGATGGATGAGCTGTCCCAGATCAGATCCAGGCTTTCGCCGTCGGAGGTCCTGCTCGTTGTCGATGCGATGACCGGCCAGGATGCGGTGCGTGTGGCCGGTGAGTTCCACAAACGTGTAGGTTTGACCGGTGTGATACTGACCAAGATGGATGGCGACGCCCGCGGCGGCGCCGCGCTCTCAGTGCGTTCGGTCACCGGGGTGCCCATCAAGTTCATCGGTGTCGGCGAGAAAGCAGATGCGCTTGAACCGTTCCACCCGGACCGCGTGGCGTCCCGCATACTGGGCATGGGGGACATGCTCTCCCTGATCGAGAAGGCGCAGCAAAGCTTTGACGCAGGCAAAGTAAAGGAAATGGACAGGAAGCTGCGCGCGGCCAAGTTCGATCTCGAGGACCTGCTGTGGCAGCTCAAAGAAGTGAAAAAGATGGGGCCCATAAGCCAGCTCATGGAGATGGTGCCCGGATTCGGTGGGCTTGCAAAGAAGCTCAACACCGGCGAGGAAGAGGGCCAGTTGAAGAAGCTGGAGGCCATAATCCAATCGATGACCCCTTCCGAGCGCCAGAGCCCGGAGACGATCGATGGCAGCCGTAGAAGGCGCATAGCCCGGGGCAGCGGGACGACTCCACAGGATGTCAACATGGTGCTCAACCAATTCAGGCAGGTGCAGAAGCTGGTGAAGATGATGCCGGGAGGCAAGGGAAAGCTGCCGCGGGGGCTTGCGGCAAGGATGCTGCCCTATTCCAAGTAGTCTTTTAGCTTCCGGCTGCGGCTGGGATGGCGCAGCTTGCGCAGCGCCTTGGCCTCAATCTGGCGTATGCGCTCCCTGGTGACCGCGAACTCCTTGCCGACTTCTTCCAGTGTGCGGCTGCGTCCGTCCTCGAGTCCGAAACGCAACTGAAGAACGCGGCGTTCTCTCATGCTGAGCGTTGCCAGCACCTCATCTATTTGTTCCTTGAGCAACTGGCGGGAGGCGGCATCCGCGGGCGGGAGCGTGCTCCGGTCTTCGATGAAGTCGCTGAGATGGCTGTCCTCTTCTTCTCCGATCGGAGTCTCCAGCGACATCGGCTCCTGGGATATCTTGATGATCTCTCTCACCTTGTCAGCGGTAACGCCCAGATCGATGCCTATCTCCTCGAATGTCGGCTCGCGGCCGTACTCCTGCGCCAGCCGGCGGCTTGCCCGGAGGAGGCGGTTTATCGTTTCCACCATGTGGACGGGTATCCGGATGGTGCGGGCATGGTCGGCTATGGCTCGCGTTATCGCCTGTCTGATCCACCAGGTAGCGTAGGTGCTGAACTTGTAGCCCTTGCGGTAGTCGAACTTTTCAACAGCGCGGATGAGGCCTATGTTCCCTTCCTGGATCAGGTCGAGCAACGACATCCCGCGGCCGATGTACTTCTTCGCCACGCTGACGACCAGACGCAGGTTGGCCTCGGTCAAGTGCCTCTCCGCCCTGGCGGCCTCGGCGCGGACTGTCTCGAAATGATGCCTCAGCGATGACTCACGGGACACCAGATCCTCGACGAAACCTGGTTCGCTGATAAGCCTCTCGATGTCCGTGGCGGTCCGGCTTCTCCCCACGGCGTCGAATACCTCGGACGGGAGTATGCGGCCGCCCAACCACAGGTTGACCAGATCGTGAGTTATCTCCTCCGGGGTGCGTCCCAGCTTTTCGGTCAGCTTCTTGCCGACCTCCTCGTCCAACTGGTAGTTGATGGCGGCAAGCAGGATCGGATGTGAGCCAATCTCCCGATAGGGGGCGTCCTGGGGAAGCCCTAACGAACCACGGAGCGCTTCAATGGTTTTCCCGGCATCAGCAAGCCGCCGCAAGAGCGCAAGTGTAATGTCGGCGGCCGAAGGCATCCTGTTTTCCTGCCGTTGCAGGGTGGTAATCAACTGCGAAAGATTGCGCCCTTCCTCCATCTTGCGAGCGAGGCCGCGTTCGTCCTTTGCTGTCAGCAGACGAACTTTGCCGATCTCACGGAGGTACATGCGGACGGGGTCGTCGATCGCCTCCTGGTCGGTGAGCGCGGCCCCGGGCTCTATGGTTGCCGGTGCTTCTCCGGTTATTTTCAGGTCCGCCGCCCAGGGTTCGACGACGGGTGGCACGACGAGCGGCATGATGTCGTCAACCTCTATCTTGGCGCCGCCGTCGATCTCGGAGACTGCCGCCTCAGGGATGTCGGCATCTTCCTCTAACTCACCTTCCGAGATATCCTCGACTGGCAACTCATGTGGCGCCGGTCCGGTCTCATTGTCCCTACTAGCCATCGCGTCGTCTTGTGTTGCTGTTCCTGCGGTCGTTTCCGGCTTGACGCGTTTCATCCTGTTCTAGCTCCTGGGGTGCATCATTATATCCTGCCGCAACGCCGGCACAAAAAGCTGTGGCCTTACGCTCCTTTTTGCGGCCTTAGCCGTTGTTTACCTTTCGGTTCGTGAAAGAGCCCTCCTAGCTGCTGAGATGTGGTGAAGCCCTGCTCTTCGACGCTTCGAATTTCGGCGTCGGTTCCTGAAAAGGCTGCCTGTTCGAACAGGGACTCTTTCTTCTTCTCCGCACCTCTCAGGTAGTATTCCCTTAGTGTTTGGATGCAATCCTGTAAGACTGGTACCCTCTGCGATCGGTTAGTCTCAGGTAGACGTTTGGAAAGCAAACTGCTCAGCGTTTCGTGCAGCAGCGGATCAAGTGCCTCCTTGAGCGAGGCAGTGTCAACGTGGCGCAGCCAGCACCCAGCGATTTGTTGCAACTCGGTATCTAGGAAGTATTCTACTGAGAGATCTCGACATTGTTCCTTTAGGTCGGGATTCTGCAATAGGAAGGCAAGACAGAATTCTTCAACTTCTTTTTCCCTCGTGAAGTGCGTTTCCGGGACGGAAGCCTTGGGTCGGTTGCGCTTTCGCGTGAGGTCCCACAAGTCTTGCTCCCTCAAGCCGACCGCCTGTGCGAGCTTCTGCACGTAGACGGACCGCTTGACCGGCTCGATGATGCCGGCTATCGCCGGGAGTGTTTGGTCAACCATGGCTTTCCTCCCCTGGGGTGTGCGCAGGTCGACGCGTGAAGCTGCGACGCCCAGGATGTAGTCCATGGCGGGGAGCGCGGTCTCAACGAGCGTTTTCCAGGCAAAGGGGTCTTCCCTGATAACCTCGTCGGGGTCCTTGCCAGCGGGAAGGACGACGATGCTCATTTCAACACTCGGCCTGGCTCCTCCTGATGGCAGGCCCTGCTCTCCCGGCCTGTCGCCTCGCGCCAGGGCGTTGTCAATGACCTGTATGCCGCGGAGGGACGCTTCCTTGCCTGCCGTATCCGGGTCCAGCGCCAGCGCGAAGCGCGAAGCCAGTTTCTTGAGTATATGCGCCTGTTTTTCGGTGAGGGACGTGCCCATCGAGGCTACGACATTGGCAAACCCGTGCTGGTGCGCCATGATCACGTCCATGTAGCCTTCCACGATGACGGCCCTGTTCTCGCTCTTGATCGCGGTCCTGGCGAGGTCGATGCCGTAGAGGGTGCTGCTCTTGTCGAAGACGGCCGACTGCGGCGAGTTCAGATATTTCGGCATCGAGTCGTCCAGCGCTCTTCCGCCGAAACCCGTGATCCTGCCCTGCGCGTCCCGGATGGGGAACATCAGGCGGTTGCGGAAGCGGTCGTAGCTTCCTCCCCCCTCGCGCTGGACTGCGAGACCGGCTGCAATGATGTCGGCTTCGCTGTGCCCGCGGGGCACGAGCCAGGACTTGAGGGCGTCCCAGGCGTCCGGGCTGTACCCCAATTGGAAAGACGAAATCGCGGCCTCGTTCAATCCGCGCTGGCCCAAATAGGACCGTGGCTTCGCCCCGGCCGCGGTGGTGGTCAGTTGATGGTGGAAGAAATCCGCGGCCGCGGAGTTGATTTCGAAGAGGCGGTCCCGGGCGGCATCCTCGTTCCTGTTCGTTGTCGTCAGCTTTACACCCGTCCGGTCAGCGAGAAGGCGGAGCGCCTGGCCGAAGTCCATGCCCTCCTTCTTCATCACGAATGCGATCACATCGCCCCCGGTGGCGCATGCGCCGAAACAGTGCCAGCGCTGTTGCTCGGGGAAGACAAAAAACGAACCGTGCTTTTCAGCGTGGAAGGGGCACGAGGCCCTGTAGTTCCGGCCCATCTTCTCCAGCTTGACGCCGTAATTGGACACGACTTCGACGATGTCCGTTTTCAGTTTTACTTCATCGGTCGCGGTCATGGCTGTACGGTTGTGTCACGGGCAGGTACGAGGTGTCCCGGGGAGGACTGCACCAGTTCATCTCCCTTGCGAAGGGCATAGTAGTCGGTCATACAGGCGATGTAGTCAGCCACCTTGCGCTCGAGCTTGTCGGCGCGTTCGGC
>JACPRR010000116.1 GCA_016189825.1 Chloroflexota bacterium | reverse complement strand
GGCTCGAACCGACACGAGAGTTGCCCCTCAACAGTTTTTGAGACTGTCGCGTCTACCGATTCCGCCACTTCGGCCCGGCACTAAGAATAACGACTCGGCTCAGGCGGCTTCCTTCTTCGCCGCCTCCTCTTTGGTCACCTCTCCCAGGCCCTTGCACCGCCAGCACACGTTCACCTGGCCGCAGTGCTGTATCATTCCTTCGCCCTTGCATGTCGGGCACTCCACGAGTCCACTAGCTGTGTCCACTTCTCCACCTCCCGGCTGTTATTCTAACACACCGTGGATGCCGTCCAAGCACACAAACCAGTTCATGCGACAATCTGGTGCCGAGGCCCAGAATCGAACTGGGGACACTGCGATTTTCAGTCGCATGCTCTACCAACTGAGCTACCTCGGCAAGAAGCGGAATACCGGCTCCTCACCGGTGCGCGCAACGGCGATATTGTATGCGCCGGTATTTGGGAGTGTCAAGGAATCAGGGCTTGCTGCGCGGACTCCAACGGAGTTGCCGGCCGGAGAACCGCGCCTATCTGCGAGGCATCCGCCGCCAGGCGATAGTTGGGGGCTTTCCCCCACCGTTCCGCCGGCCAGATAACAACCCAGGCCCTGCCCACGATTGTTTCCCGCGGCACCAACCATCCGTAGTGAGAGTCAATGCTGATGTCGCGATTGTCGCCGAGGACGAAGTATTGGCCCGCTGGTATCTTCCAGGGCGCCAGGGTATAGTGTGGCGGCGAGGCCAGGTAGGGCTCAACAATGGCAACGCCATTCACGATAACCTTGTTGTTCCTGACTTCCACAGTGTCTCCAGGGAGACCGATCACGCGTTTGATGAAGTCCTTCCCGGGCTCCACAGTAGGCGGGGCGTGCAGGACAATGATCTCGCCACGGTCGGGTCCGCGAAAACGGAACGATAGCTTGTCGAGCACGATCCAATAGCCGGGCTGTATCAATGGCTCCATGCTCGGCATATCCACCCTGATTGTCTGTACGCTGAGCCTCAGGAGGATGAAAGCGACCACGGCTATCCCTACGGTCCATAATATGTCTATGATGGCGGACTTCATGGCAAGAAAAAAGCGGCCCAGCAAGCCGCTAATGTATTATAGCCTTGTGGGCATGAGGCTGTCACCTTCACCGCCCGCCTAACCTTGGAGCTTTGCTTGCGTTGTTATGATTGGCCCGCCAGTTAAGGCCGGCAGGAGCCGGGATCCTATAGGAGAAGGAAGCATCATGAAGAAGAGACTCTGGGTAATATCAGCGCTCGTGGTGGCTGTCGGCCTTGCAGTGGCGTCCTGCGTACCGGGCGTACCCGGGGGCGGGATTGCGAACCCTGCGGCGAATGTAAGCATCCCCGGCAACATCCTGCAACAGAGCGGCATTTGGGTGACCGGTCAGGGCAAGGTCACCGCGTCGCCCGACGTGGCAATCTTGTCGGTCGGGATCGAGGCGCAGGCGGGCACAATCGCCGAAGCCCAGCAGAAAGCGAGAGTCGCCATGGACGCCGTGGTGAAATCACTCAAGTCTGGCGGCGTCAAAGACGTTGACATACAGACTCAGAGATTCAGCATCACTCCGGTAACCCAATATTTCGAAAAGGAAAACCGGCAGCGCATAGTGGGCTACCGGGTCAACAACACGGTGGTCGCCAAGATACGCCAGCTTGACAGCGTCGGGTCGCTGATCGACGCGGCAGCCCAGGCCGGCGGTGATTTGATTCGCATCGACGGCATTAGCTTCACGATCGATGACATCGCGGCCGTCGAGGCCCAGGCCCGGGACATGGCTCTGAAAGATGCCAGGGCGAAGGGAAAGGCCGTGGCTGAAGCGATGGGCGTGCGGCTCGGCAAACTGACGTACGCCCAGGTCGGCTCCGGGGCTTCGCCTCTGCCAGTCCCCCTTAACCTGGCGAAGGGCGCCCCGGGGAGGGATGCTTTTGTCCCCGAGACTTCTATCAGTCCCGGCACGGTCATTGTCCAGGCTTCCGCTACCGCGGCGTGGGCGATCGAGTAGTCGCGGGGGTTTAGCAGCGGTCCGCGTGGACCGGCCCTGCCCCGGCCCGGCTTGCCGACTTTTTGCCTGATCCGCTTGCTATGATAGAATGTCGGCACGCCATGTTAGCAGGTGCCGGCACGTGAATATGCTCCCGCGAGGTGCTGAAGAGACGTGGGAACGCCCCATGGACTACATGAGGGGCGCTCTCACTCTGGCGAAGCTGGCGCTGGGATCAACAAGTCCCAACCCGGCAGTGGGCGCCATCATCGTGAGACATGGGCTGGTGGTCGGCATGGGCCATACCCAACCCCCGGGATCATGGCATGCCGAGGCGATGGCTCTTCAGCAAGCTGGCCAGAAGGCTTCGGGCGCTGTCATGTACGTGACTCTGGAGCCGTGCTGCCACTACGGCAGGACGCCGCCGTGCACTGAAGCCATAATCAATAGTGGCATCGAGGAAGTGCATGTGGCCACCACTGACCCGAATCCCATCGTCGCCGGGAAGGGGATTGCAGCTCTCGAGAAGGCAGGAATACGCGTAGTCAGCGGAGAACTCGAGGCGGAGGCCCGCGAAGTTAATGAAGCCTACGCTAAGTTTATCACCACGGGAATGCCATTTGTCACGGTGAAAATGGCGATGAGCGTGGACGGGAAGATAGCGACCCGGACCGGGGACTCGAAGTGGATCAGCGGTGAGGAATCTCGCAAGTGGGTACATAACCTCCGCCATGTCGTTGACGCAGTGATGGTGGGAGTCAACACGGTTATCACTGACGACCCCCGGTTGACTGCCCGGCTCAGCTCGGGAAAAGGCGGAAAGTCAAAGAAACAGCCCTTGCGCATCATCGTCGATGGCCGCGGCACGACACCTTGCGATGCGCACCTGTTCAAAGAGCCGGGGAATACGGTCATCGTCCTCACCAGGGCGGGCGACGCGTCTCGTAAGGATGCATACCGCGCGCTTGGCGCCGAGGTGCTAGAGACAGAGTCGGCAGGTAATGGTGTGAGCGCAGTGGACCTGCGTGAGTTGCTCTCAGAAATGGGGCGCCGGCAGGTGACGCACATACTGGTTGAAGGCGGGAGCAGACTCGCCGGGTCGCTGTTCGATGCCGAGCTCGTGGACAAGGTGGTCATGTTCGTGGCCCCGATAATAATCGGGGGCGCAGGCGCGGCATCGGCAGTTGGTGGCAGCGGCGTCGACAAGGTTGCCGGTGCGTTTGCGTTGGAGCGAGTGGCAGTGCGGAAATTCGGTGATGACATAATGATAAGCGGCTACCCGGTCCGGCGGAGGCCGGCGGCAGCCGAGCCGGCTTCGTAGCATGTTTACTGGCATTGTTGAGGAGATGGGCACAGTCGAGCATGTCGACAGGGTGTCATTGCACGTGAATGCGGCGAAGGTGTTACCAGGCATGTCCCCGGGCGATAGCATTGCGGTAAACGGGGCATGCCTGACGGTAACGGCGGTGTCCCCGCAGTCGTTTAATGTCGAGCTTATGCCGGAGACACTGGCCCGATCTGCTATCGGAGCCCTGACCAGGGGGAGCAGGGTGAACCTTGAACGTGCATTGGCCCTGAATGGCCGCATCGGTGGCCATCTTGTCCAGGGTCACGTAGACGCTACAGGAAAGATCGTGAGCATGGGTCGGGAAGGAAATGCTGTGTTGCTGCGGGTTTCGGCCCCGGACGTCGTGCTGCGCTATGTGGTTGAGAAGGGGTTCATTGCGGTGGACGGAGTGAGCCTCACCATCGTGGGGCGCGACTCCGATACTTTCACGGTGTCCGTTGTTGCTTATACGCAGGCCAATACGACATTGGGCCTGGGCAGGCCCGGTCAGCAAGTGAACCTGGAAGCTGATATCGTGGGCAAGTACGTGGAGCATTTCACCAAGAACAAGGGCTCCGGGCTGACGATGGGCTTTCTTTCCGAACACGGGTTTTGTCTTTCGCAGGGCGCACCAGCAAGTTACTGAGTGAGGTAGAGACGCGTTGACTCTTGCCAGTATTCCAGAAGCATTGCAGGAACTCAAGGCTGGGAAGTTCATCGTCATTGTTGATGACGAGGCCCGCGAAAACGAGGGTGACCTCGCGATAGCCGCTGAGAAGGTAACGCCTGAGGCGATCAACTTCATGGCGAAGCACGGGCGTGGACTGATATGCATGCCGGTTACGGGCCGGCGCCTGGATGACCTTAAGATACCTCTAATGGTACAAGACAACACCTCGCCGTTTTGCACGGCCTTCACCGTTTCTGTCGAGGCCAGGGCGAAAGTTACAACGGGCATTTCCGCTCATGATCGCGCGACAACGGTGAAAGCCATGATTGATCCGGCGACAAAAGCAGAGGACATCGCCCGCCCGGGACACATGTTCCCGCTGAGGGCGCGTGAAGGCGGGGTCCTGGTTCGCGCCGGGCACACTGAAGCCATCGTGGACCTGACTCGCCTCGCCGGCTTGTATCCCGCTGGCGTCATCTGCGAAGTGTTGAATGAGGATGGCACGATGTCCCGTTTGCCACAGCTCGAGCTGATGGCGGACAAGTACGGCCTGAAGATAGTCAGCGTGTCGGGGCTCATCGGGTACCGCAGGCGCCACGAGAAGCTGGTGCAACGGGTAGCAGAGGCGCAGCTCCCCACGAAGTACGGCAAATTCCGCGCCATCGCTTACAGGAGCGATATCGACCCTGGCGAGCATGTCGCCCTTGTCAAGGGCGATATTTCAGGTGAGGAGCCGGTCCTGGTGCGGGTCCACAGCGAGTGTTTAACTGGCGATGTGTTCGGGAGCATGCGGTGTGATTGCGGCGAACAGGTAGGACTCGGCATGGAGGCAATCACCCAGGAAGGTCGTGGTGTCTTCCTCTACATGAGGCAAGAGGGCAGAGGAATAGGATTCCACAACAAGCTGCGTGCCTATGCTTTGCAGGACAAGGGTATGGACACGGTCGAGGCGAACGTATGCCTCGGTTTCGGCCCCGACCTGAGAGACTACGGTATCGGTGCGCAGATACTTGCCGACCTTGGCCTGCGCAGCATCCGGCTGCTGACGAACAACCCTAAGAAAGTGGTCGGACTGGAGGGCTACGGGCTGCACGTGGTAGAGACTGTTCCGATCGTCGCCGCCCCGAACGAGTACAATCGCAAGTATCTGGAGACAAAGCAGAAGAAGCTGGGGCACCTGCTTGACACCCTGGAACTAACGGGCAAGGAAGGAGATAGCTAGACATGGGCAAGCAGTACGAGGGATCGCTGCTGGCTGCGGGACTAAGATTCGGCATTGTCATCTCGCGCTTCAACGAGTTCATTACCGGCCGGCTGCTCGAAGGCGCCAGGGACGCACTCACACGGCATGGAGTTAAGCCGGAAGATATCGACATAGCATGGACTCCCGGGGCGTTTGAGATACCCCTAGTGGCGAAGAAGATAGCCGAATCCGGCAAGTACCAGGCCGTTGTGTGCCTGGGTGCGGTTATCAGGGGAGCGACGCCGCATTTCGAGTACGTAGCTTCCGAGGTAAGCAAGGGGATCGCCCGGGTAGGGCTCGAAACAGGGGTCCCCGTAATCTATGGCGTTATCACTGCCGACAACCTCGAGCAGGCAATTGAAAGGGCAGGCACCAAAGAGGGAAACAGAGGATTCGCGGCCGCAACCGGCGCAATCGAGATGGCGAACCTGTTCAAGAGCTTGTCCCAGGACAGTTAGATTCATCGGCGGGAGCGACTGTCTTTCCCCGTCACAGCGTGTGCCACACGTCTCTCGGGTAGTCCTTTGCG
>JACPRR010000115.1 GCA_016189825.1 Chloroflexota bacterium | reverse complement strand
GGTTCCTTCTTATAGCCTAGTGTAACCAGCCAGGCCCTTGAAAATCAAGACCCTGTGGTCCCGAAGCTTATGGTTCGATGGTCCTGAAATAGCGGGCGAGGAGCTCTGCCGCAGTAGTAGCGCTGGCTCAGTCGGCTGTTGACACGGCCCCGGCGCCTCTCTATACTGGAAACATATGGAAGCCAATTCGCCTAACACACCTGAACCGCCGGGTCTCCAAGCTGAATCGCTCGCATCAACGACGGGCCCGTTTGCCAGCCGGATGTTCGACGAGGGTGCGCTGACCCCCAGGGAGAAAGCCCTGATCGCCGCTGCCAGTGCCGCCGGCAAAGGGTGTGACACGTGTACAGGCGAGCTGAGCCGCTTTGCGCTGGACCTGGGGGTGAACCGCGAGGAGTTGATCGAAGCGGTTGCCGTTGCTCAGTCCATAGCCTACGAGTGCGACCGTGGACACCTTGGCCCTGGCTCGCCGTCCGCCGCGGAGGATCCCGCTCTGCGCCAGTGGCGCTGGGCCCAGGACGACGGTTGCGTGCTGGGATCGTCTGACTGAGACGTTGCCCCACATCAGAATGTTACCGTGGTCTGATTGACAAAGCGCAGAGCCCGCACTATAATCGTCGCACAGCGGAATGCCATTCTGCTGAAACTGGCCCGCGTGAAGGCGGTGTTAAATGGCCATTCAAGTGATCGACAAGGATCTCTGCACCGGTTGCGGCATCTGCATCGATTCGTGCCCTATGGACGTCCTGCGCATGGACGACGACGCCGGCGTCGCCTACATCCGTTACGCGACCGATTGCCAGACCTGCTACTTGTGCGAGCGCGACTGTCCCTCCGATGCTATCATCCTGACCCCGGACCGCGCCAGGGCAATCCCGCTCCCCTGGTGAGCGCGTTTTGGCCGGCTGGTTGGCGCGTATTTTCGGCAGCCAGCCAGGGATGTTGTTCACGCTTCTAGTGCCCTGTCAGGGCGAGGGCTCTGCCGCATAAGTCATCAGAACCGGAATGCTGCCTGGTCGTTCGCTCTCGCGGAAGGACTTAACGAGGAAGCTTCTTGGCCTTGGACCGGGTCGCAGCGGGCCTCTGCGGCCACGGCGTTTGTAGATCGCAGCAAGATTCGAGTAAGGAGGAATCTGTTATGAGGCTATGGTTATCGTTTGCCGTCGCGCTCACCATTCTGGCCGTCGGCTGCGCCGCGCCCGCTGCACCGACGGCGACGTCCGCGCCGAAGCCCGCTGCGCCGGCTCCGGCGCAACCCAAACCGACGGCCCAGACCGCCCAACCCACCGCCACGACTGCCGCTGCTAAACCTACGCCCACGACCGCTGCCGCCAAGCCGACGCCGGCCGCTGCCGCCAAGCCCGCCGCGGCTCCCGCGAGTGGCACCTCGACCGTGAACGTCGGCGTGACCCGCCTGATGGCCGACGGCCCGCTGCTCATCGCCCTGGAAAAAGGGTACTTCAAAGAGCTGGGCATCGAAATCAAGGTTGGATTCGAGGGTTCGGCTGCCGATGCTATGGTGCCGTTGGCCGCCGGCCAGCTGGACGTCGTGGGAGGCGGTATCAACGTCGGCACCTTCAACGCCATCGCCCGCAATCTGCCAATGAAAATCGTCGCCGACCGCGCCTATCTCACCCCCGGCAACGACGGTAACTTCTGGATGCTCCGGCCGGGCCTCAAGGACAAGGTCACCAAGATCACCGATCTGAAGGGCCTGAAATTCGCCATCAACTCGACCGGCTCCCCTCTGAACTACCAGGCAGGCAAAGCGTTCGAGCTGTTTGGTATGACCCTCAAGGATGTCGATGTTACCGTGATAGGCTTCCCCGATATGGGGCCTGCCCTCGCCAACGGCGCTATCGATGCGGGCATCGTGGTCGAGCCCTTCGCCACCGCGTTTCACGACAAAGGTATGGCCTACAAGTGGATGGCGGTAAGCAATTTCATCACTAAGCCTTACATGGATATCGGCGTTGTCTTCTACAACAGCGACTGGGCGGCCAAGAACGACGCCGTGGCCAAGAATTTCATGGTCGCGCTGATCAAGGGCGCCCGCGAATACTACACAGCAATGAAGAACGGCCCCAATCGCGCGGAGGTCATCAAAATCTTGACCACGCACACGACCATTAAAGACCCTAAACAGATGGAAAGCGTGGAATGGACCGGCTTGAACCCCGATGGGTATCTTGATCGGGAAAGCATCATCGACCAGATGAACTGGTACTTCGACCACAAGATGATCGATACCAAGGTGCCGATGGAGAAGGTGATCGACCAGAGCTACGTCGATTTCGCCATTGGGAAGCTGGGCAAGTTCAAGCCTTAGCGGCGTCGCGCGAGGCTTCACGTCGCACGGCGTTTTGCGAAAAGGGTTGAGCCTCGCGTCCAAGCCGCGCCAGGGCGATCCTTCAGCTGAAGGATCGCCCTCAGAGCGGGCCAAGCAGACACTAATCAATTAGAACCCTCTGGGTGTGCCCGTTGGGGCGCTCGATGGAGCGCCCCAACGGGCGGACTTGAGTATTCGGGACAATCGGAGGAATCGTAATGGCTACGCGTGAATATCAGACCGACTTGCTGATCATCGGAGGTGGACTGGCCGGGACCTTTGCGGCGATAAAAGCGCGCGATGCCGGGGTGGAGAATCTCCTGCTCGTGGACAAGGCCACAGTGGGCCGCAGCGGTTGCAGCACCTTCGCCGCCGGGGTGATCACGGCCTGGTTTCCCTGGGATAATCTCGACGACTGGATCCGCGAAACGGTCGAGCACGGCGAGTATCTGAACGATCAGGAGTGGCTTGACGTGCTCTACACGCAGGGCTATCCGAGAATCCTCGACCTCGAAGCCTGGGGGGTCGAGCTCGTGCGCAACGAAAAGGGCGAAATTGCTCGCGCACTCGGCCGGGGCCAGCTGGGACACAAGGCGCTGCGCAACATAATGTTCCACGGCCCCCAGTTTATGGAGACGATGCGCCAGCAGGTCGTCAAGAGACGAATACCAATGGAGCAGCGAGTGATGGTTACCGATCTGCTTACTCGCGACAATCGGGTCGTCGGCGCCGTCGGCTTCAACCCCCGGACCGGTGACCAGTACACCTTCCGCGCGAGGACAACCATCCTCGCCGCTGGCGCCAACGTGTTCAAGTCCATCAGTATTGGCCACAGAAACATAACCGGCGATGCCCACGGCATGGCCTTCCGCGCCGGCGCGCGGCATACCTGCTTCGAGTTCGGCACCCAGAACGTCTCGCTGCGCAACTTCGACACGGCCGGCCTGAACATGTTCGTCGGCACGGGGGCCAGGTT
>JACPRR010000104.1 GCA_016189825.1 Chloroflexota bacterium | reverse complement strand
GAGATCGTGGGTACCGCTTTCCTCGTCGAGCTAGGCGCGTTGAAGGGGCGCCAGGCCCTGCAAGGCCTGGACGTGGTCTCGCTGATCCAATACTAGCAAGGGGTATTCAGAACGTCCTTGGAAGACATCATAGTTGTAGGAGCCGGGCCGGCAGGGAGCCGGGTTGCGGCCGCGCTGGCGCAAAAGGGTCACCGTGTCAAGGTACTCGAAGAACATGGCAGGGCCGGCGAAGCAGTATGTTGTACAGGCATCGTGGGGTCCGAGTGCTACGCGGACCTGGGCGGGGAGGCCAGCGTGCTTCGCTCCGCTCGCTCGGTGACATTTGTTTCTCCCTCCGGCCATATCGTGCGCCTCGAGAAGGACTCGCCTCAGGCTTACGTGTTGGACCGTCCTTCGCTCGACATAATGCTCGCCGAGAAGGCCGCGTCGTATGGGGCGGACTTTGTATATGACTGCCATGTCGAAAAAGCGGCGCGCACAAACAGTCACATCGAAGTCCGCACGGTCCGTCGGGGCCGCGCCGAGGTCCACGCAGCGCGAGGGCTTGTCCTCGCCTCGGGGCCCAGCTCAAGGCTGACCTCAAGTCTGGGCCTGGGCGAATTGGGCGACTTCGCCGTGGGCGCGCAGACGGAGATCGAGGTGGAAGGGATCGCTGAGGTCGAGGTACGTTTCTCAAACGAACTCGCGCCCGGCTTCTTCACGTGGGTAGTGCCAACCACGGGGAAGAGAGCTCTCGTCGGCATGATCTGTCGCGAGAAACCCCGAAGCCACTTCAAGGCCTTCCTGTCGCGCCTCGAGAGGGAAGGCAGGATCAAATCGACGGAGTGCATGGTGCAGGCGCGGAAGATACCTTTGAGACCCCTCGATCGGACCTATGGTGATCATATAGTCGCCGTTGGGGATGCTGCCGGCCAGGTGAAGCCGACGACCGGTGGCGGCATTTACTATGGGCTGCTGTGTGCGGATGCAGCGGCGGACGTCCTCGACCGGGCGCTAAGGGCCGGCGACCTCTCGAAACGCATGCTGTCCACGTACGAGTCCAGGTGGAGGAAGACTCTGGGCAGCGAACTGCGCATGGGGTACCTGTGTCGCATGGCCTTCGAGCGGCTGGGCGATCGCACCATTGATGCATTGTTCGAGGCAGTGCAAGCCAATTCAATCGACAGGATTGCACTCAACTCCAGGGCATTCTCATTTGACTGGCATGGCGGGATATTGGGGCGCGCCATCAATCACCCCGCAATTTGGAAGCTGCTCGGCACAACGGTCCTGGGGCTCTTATCAGGCAAAGGCGGGAACCCGCTTGCCGCGGAGTGCCTCGTGACAGTCAAGGGCCGCTTACGGGCCGAGCCTCTCACGCCGCCAAGTGAATGCGCTATGCAGTCATAGCCGACATACACGGCAATCTGGAGGCCTTTCAGGCCGTGCTCAGTCATGCCGAGCAGAACGGGAGTCCTGATGCTGTTCTCTGTCTGGGGGATGTTGTGGGCTACGGACCGGACCCTTCCGCGTGTGTCCGCCTGATGCAAGACCTCCGCGGCGTCTGCGTTGCGGGGAACCACGATCTGGCGGTCGCTGGGACGGTATCAACAGGGGTATTCAATGTCGATGCGGCCGTGGCCATTCGGTGGACAGCCAGCCAACTCAGCGATTTCGAAATCCGCTACTTGGGAGGCCTCCAGCTTACTATAGCCATCGATCGATTCACTCTCGTGCATGGCAGCCCGCGGGATCCCGTGTGGGAGTACCTTTCCTCTCCCGGCCAGGCGTCAGAGAACCTGGCCATGTTCACGACACCCCATTGTCTCGTTGGCCACACTCACGTCCCAGTGGTGTTCCGCTGCGGGCAGGACGCGACGTGCGCGAAGGTAAGCTATGACGAAAGTAGCCTCATGCTTGGGACCGACCGCGTGGTCATCAACCCGGGCAGCATTGGTCAGCCCCGTGACGGGGACCCGAGGGCTTCCTATGCAATTCTCGACGTCGAGAGAGGCGTGGCACGCAACTTCCGAGTGGAATACGACGTCGCCCTGACCCAGGGAAAGATGCTGAAGGCCGGGCTTCCCGACCGCCTCATCCGCCGCCTCAGCTTCGGGCGGTAGCCTGCTCCGGCCTTCCACATGGACTAATACAAACGCACTAAGTGATGTTGCATGGGTGGCCACAGGCGTCCCTGCCTGTGCGCCATGCCACACATTCTAAGGCGTTTGTATTAGCGCTATGTCTTGCTCGGCGAAGCCTCGAGGAGCTCGATAAACGCCCCGATCCTCGTCCTCAACTGGGACTCATTGGCGAACTGGTGCTCCCTGGGCAGGCTGAGGAACGGCACACCTTCACGCTCCATCGCCGCCTTGAACGTGGGCGTGCGGAAGTGCCTTATCATGGAGTAGTTCAGCCTCAACTCCAGCACGGCGTCGATCCTGAACTCTTTGAGCCAGTCCTTCACCTGCCGTATCTGGCTTTCCCAGTCCGCCATGCGCGGGCAGCCGGGCCGGTCCAGGTATCCCTCCGCGAGCGCGCGAAGCGGGTCAGCCGGCGACTCGGCAATGTTGGTCCAGAAGAAACGGCTGCCGGTGTCAAGGTCATCCATGGCCACCACGCAGCCCACATCCTCGGCAAGGGCCACATATCGCGTGTCGTC
>JACPRR010000101.1 GCA_016189825.1 Chloroflexota bacterium | reverse complement strand
GTATGAAAATGGGCTATTTTCATAGCAATGACAAGGGTGGTGCAGTGGATTATTCACCATTATTTCCTGCGTTTGTATTAGTTAGCTTATACTACTTCGCATGCTTGACGGTGTCAGCAAACATGGTGATCATTCCGGCAAGTGGCGGGAAAGCGACATCCACATTCGGTCCCAGGCCAGCCGCGGATGGCACGTTCGCGATTGGCAAAACCACCCAGGAGTCAGCCAGTATCTGTATTATCTGGGATATGGCGGTCTTCCGCTTCGTGGCGTCGATCTCCTCCCGCGAGGTGGTCACCAGGCCGTTCAACTGCGGGAACGCCGGCCCTTTCGGGGTATAGAACGGGAAGTAGGTGCCTGTGCTGAACGCAGTGTTGGTGACGCCGACCCCAACATTCGCTCTCTCGGAATAAGTCGCCAGGCTCGCCTGTCCGATCAAGTTTGGATTGGGCGCTCGCGACGCGCCGGAGCCAACCCACCGCGAGGGAGCAAAGGAGCCCCAGTCGGTAGCGACGATCTCGGCCCTGACGCCGACTGCCTGCCAGTAGCCCTGTATCACTTCGATCAGCGCTGGCATGTAGGGCGCGCCACCCTGGGCGAAGGAATAGAACTTGACACTAAATCCGTTGCCATAGCCGCCTTCGGCTAGCAGTTGCTTGGCCTTGGCCACATCGTAGCCATAAGTCTTGTCGGCATAGGCCTGCCAGTACGCCGTATCCACATCCCGTGAGGTTGGGGCCAGGTTGGGCATGAACGCTCGCTGGGCGAGTCCGAAGAAGAAGTTCTTCAGTATTTCTTCACGGTTGATGGCCAGGGACAGCGCCTGGCGCACCTTCGGGTTGGCGGTTGGCATGCCCGCGCCGCGGGGGTCGTAGACGTGATAGAAGTGTACGCCCGCGTTCGAATAGCTCAACACTGGCGTTCGGAAGCCAGCCGCCTTCAACGCCTTGGCCTGGTCCATGCCGATGTCTATGGCGTCGGTCTGCCCGGTCTTCAGCGCCGCGACGCGCGTGGTCTCTTCCGGCATCAGCATTATGGTCAGGTTCTTGAAGGCGGGGGTGCTCCGCCAGTGCTTATCGACGGCCTGGTACTGGGCCATGTCGCCGGGAACGCGGCGCACGAATGTGAATGAACCGCTGCCTATTGGCTGTTGCTTGAAGCGATCGATTCCGTTCTTTTCGATATAATCCTTGGGCATTACCAGGACCGTGCCCGCCGTACCCTCGGCGCCAAAATACGACAATAGCCAGGGCTGTGGTCCCTTGGTGAAGACCCGGACCGTGTAGTCATCTACCAGGTCGACCCGGTCCACAAAGTCCCTGGGATATGCGTAAAAAGCTTCCTTCGAGTCGAAGCGATCGATGCTGAACTTCACATCCCTGGCGGTGAGGCTGTCGCCGTTGCTGAATTTGATCCCTTTTCGAATATGCAGAGTCCAGGAAAGGCCGTCCGGCGCGACCTCCCATTTTTCGGCGACCTCAGGCCCCACATTGACGCCGTCGAGCCCAACGACGTAATTCAAGATAGGACTGATCAACGTTGTGACCGTGGTGCCGGTCACCGTGACGGGATCGAACGAATCGTTGCCAAAGGAGGACACCGCCATCCTGAGGTCTCCGTAGGGCCCCGCGGGCGCTGCGGCAGCGCTGGGAGTCGCAGAAGCCGGAGGCTTCGTTGTCGCCGCCGTTGTTGTCGCCGTGGCGGTGGTTTTCGGCGCCGTTGTGATCGAAGTCTGGGTGGTAGTGGCCGGTGACGACGTTTCCGCTTGCTTGGCGCAGCCTGACACGAGCAGCAAAACGACACCAAGGACCGCTGCTGTCTGTTTGAGTCGAAGAAATTTCCCCATGGTACCTCCAACCATCGCCTATTTGCCTACGAGCCTATGACAACTGCTCGTAAGGAAACCACACGGAAGACCGTCGTTCCCGCAAGATACCGCATCACTGCTCCGGCGGCCGGACCGCCCCCCTTTGACGTTCAAGGCAGTATAGCCATCTGGATGCCGCTTGTCAACCGCCTGTCATGCCGGCCTGTTCCTTTTGAGTCCTGCTGGCGCCACCGGTGTCCCGCTTGCAGCACACGCGAGCAGGCAGGCGTCCCCGCGAGAAAGGAGCTTTCACGCCACACGCTGGCGTGTTATTATTGTCTCGTCATTGAGGAGGAATCGTATGTGGAACCAGTTCAGGACTGATGAGTACGAAGGGATGCTGGCGGAAACAGTCGTCATTGCGGGGCATGATGGCGATCACATCCACACCTATGTGTCACGGCCGCTGGGGAAAGGCCCATTCCCGGGGATAGTCCTGGTCCCACATCTGCCAGGATGGGACGAGTTCTATCGCGAGACTTCCCGCCGGTTCTCACAGCACGGTTACCTGGCTATCTGCCCTGATGTGTTCTGCCGGGTCGGACACGGTTCGCCGGCGGAAGTGGCCGCGTTGGCCCGCAGCGCCGGAGGCGTGCCCGACGATACCGTTGTGGGCGATTGCACCGGGGCCATGAAATACTTGGGAGCCCTGCCCTACTCCAACGGCAAAGTGGGCATAATAGGCACATGCTCCGGTGGCCGCCACTCTTTCCTGGTAGCCTGCCGCGCCGGCGGTTTCGATGCGGCAGTCGATTGCTGGGGCGGCCGGGTCGTCGCTTCCGGCGAGGAACTGACCAGTGCCCAGCCTGTGGCCCCCATCGACTATACCAGCGGCCTGTCTTGCCCCCTGCTGGGCATATTCGGCAACGACGACCAGAGCCCTTCGCCCGCGCAGGTTAACCGGCACGAGGAAGAGCTCAAGAAGCACAATAAGGACTACCGGTTCCATCGATACGATGGCGCCGGCCACGGGTTCTGGTACTACCACACCGACCGCTACCGGCCACAGCAAGCGATGGACGCCTGGCAGAAGGTGTTTGAGTTCTTCGGAGAGCACTTGCGGGGTAAGTAGAGATGGAGAAGACCCTGCAATTCCTCATAGATAACATATGCGCCGACTTCACGGTGGACTCCCTGTTAGCTGTGGTCAGGACTTGCCGCGCCCGGGGAGCATCGACAATCGAAGATATCACCCGCGCGATAATGCAGAAAGACCCCTCCCTGGATGTCAGTTGCGCGGAGGGACTGGCAAAGAGCGCAGTGCTGGCTTTGTCCGAAAGCGGCGGCCCTTAGCCTTCAGCCACCGCCGCCCTGATCCGCTTTGCTGCGGAGGCCACACTCTCCCTGCTGTTGAACACGGCGGAACCGGCAACCAGGACACGGCCCCCCGCCTGCACCACACGGCAGGCGTTGGCGGCATTGACACCACCGTCAACCTCCAGCTCAACAGCAGGACAGCGCTCATCGATCATCTTCCGCAGCCGGCTGATCTTAGGCAGCATCCCCTCGATGAAAGGCTGTCCACCCGCCCCCGGGTTCACCGTCATCACCAAAACAAGGTCCACGTCAGGTAGTGCTTCCTCGATGCTATGCACTGAGGTTGCCGGGTTCAGCGATACGCCGGCCCTGACCTTCAAATCGCGCACCAGGCGTATGGTCCGGTTAAGGTGCGGGCACGCCTCGACGTGCACCGTCAGTATGTCGGCGCCGGCTTCGGCGAACTGCCTGATGTGCTCCTCTGGTCTCTCGACCATGAGATGCACGTCAAGAGGAAGCCCGGTGCAGCGCCGTATCGCGGCCACAACTGGCGGGCCGATGGTAATGGTGGGCACGAAATGCCCGTCCATGACATCCACGTGAATGTAGTCGGCCCCGGCCGCGCCGGCTTCAGCGACCTGCTCGCCGAGCCGCGCAAAGTCCGCGGACAGTACTGATGGGGCAAGCTTTATCCGCGGAGCGGTCATGCCTCGCTCCGCAGCGTTTCGACAGCATTCTTGAGCGCCTCCTCGACCCTTCGCGGCGCCGTGCCGCCGGGAACGTCACGCGCTGCGATTGAGGTCGCCACGCTGATCTCGAAGACATCCCGGTCGAACTTTGGAGAGAACGCCTTCAACTCGTCGAGTGATAGGCCAAGAAGCGGCTTGTCCAGCGCAACCGCGTGGCGCACCAGCTTTCCCACCACCGCGTGGGCTTCGCGGAACGGCATTCCCTTCCCCACAAGATAGTCGGCGACATCAGTGGCCAGCATGTAGC
>JACPRR010000110.1 GCA_016189825.1 Chloroflexota bacterium | reverse complement strand
CCTTCCGCACCGTGCCAAGGGTGCGCCAGGGGTTACCCCGTGTTGTCCGTTACACACGTGCTAAATGGGATTGCTTCGTCCTTCTGCCGAAGGACTTTGAATGACGCGCAACGCGAGTCATTGTCTGTCATAGAGGAGGGGGAAACCCCTACTTGTTTTGCTCGCAACGACGATTTTGGACAGCTTCGAAAAGGGTATTTTCGTGAGAATCCGTCATGTCTATTGCCCCAGACACCACGATGCATGAGAATGGCGCACAGGCAGGGATGCCTGTGCCACCCGGTCCATTTTCGAAGTAATGCACTGGCAAAGCGGCCGACATTTGGGGGGGACCCTGAGGGTCCCCCCCCAAATCACAAATGACCTGTACCGAACTTGCTTAAATTTGCCGCTCGACGCCTGCTCTGGCTCGCGGTGGTCCTGTTCGCCGTAGCGCTGATCACCTTCATCCTTATGCACCTTGTGCCCGGCGGGCCCTGGGACCGGGACAAGCAGCTAGCTCCTCAGATCGTAGAAAACCTCAACCGAAGGTACGGCCTCGACAAACCGTTCTACGTTCAGTTCGCCAGCTATATTTGGAACGCGCTGCGGGGGGACCTTGGCGTTTCCTACATGTACCAGGACCGCGGCGTGAGCCAGATAATACTTCAGGGACTGCCCAAGACCGCCACACTCGGCGTAACTGCCTTTGTCCTCGCCATCGCCATCGGCTTGCCGCTGGGGATGGCTGCCGCGCTGCGGCAGAACTCCGCGGTGGACTACGCCTCGGTGATGTTCTCGACTATCTTCGCATCCGTCCCCGGGTTTGTGCTGGGCATCGTTCTCATTATCGCCTTCGCGGTCACACTGCACCTGCTGCCAACGGGCGGCTGGGGGACGGCGGGACAGGTGATAATGCCCGCTTTCGCACTCGCCGCGCTGCCGGCCGCCTACATCTCTCGCGTCACCAGGGCCAGCATGCTCGACGTCATGCGCCAGGACTTTGCCCGTACCGCGAGGGCCAAGGGCCTCTCGGAGCGAGTTGTCCTCACGCGTCATATCCTGCGCAATGCGCTCATACCGGTGATGACGATCACCGGCCCCGAGCTGGCGGGACTGGTGACCGGGTCATTCATCATCGAGACACTGTTCTCGGTGCCGGGTGTCGGGCGGTTATTCGTGCAGGGCGTCTTCCAGCGTGACTATGGCCTCATAATGGGTGCTGTCCTGTTCTACGCGGCGGTAATCGCCTTCGTGAACCTCGCAGTCGACATCCTGTACGCGGTTGTAGACCCGAGGATCCGCTATGACTGAGGCCGCGGCGCCTGCGCCTGTCGCAACCGTGACGAGGCCTCGCCACACGCTCTGGGGTGATGCATGGACCAGGTTGAGACGCAACCGGCTCGCTATCGCCGGAGGGAGCGTCATCATTGTCGTCGCACTGGCCGCCATTTTTTCTCCCCTGATAACGCCTTACGGTTTCGCCGACCAGGACCTCAATTCCATCATGCTTGGTCCCACACTGGCGCACCCTCTGGGCACCGACGAGCTGGGTAGAGATGTACTGGCGCGCTTGTTGTACGGCGCCCGGACCTCCCTGGCAGTAGGCGTATTCACGCAGATCATCGTGGTCCTCATCGGTCTGCCCCTGGGCGCCATTGCCGGCGCCGTTGGCGGCAGGCTGGACAACATGCTCATGCGCTTCGTCGATGTCATGTATGCGTTCCCCGACATCCTGCTCATCATTCTGCTAAGAGCCGTCTTTGGCGGCAGCATCTTCATGATATTCCTGGCCATCGGGCTGGTGGCATGGGTCAACATCGCCCGCCTGACGCGCGGACAGGTCATGTCACTGAAAGGGCGTGACTTCATCACCGCGGCCAGGGTGATGGGGGGTTCGCAACGTTATGTCATGCTGCGCCACCTCGTGCCCAACTCCCTGGGACCAATCATCGTGGTGCTCACCTTCAACGTTCCCAGAGCGATCTTCGCCGAAGCGGCATTGAGCTACATCGGCATCGGCGTAAGGCCGCCAACCCCGAGCTGGGGCGCTATGATAAGGGATGGGTACGACCTCATCTTTGCGAACTCGAACCTGGTCCTCTTCCCGGCGCTGTCTGTCGGCGTGTTGATGCTCGCCTTTACGTTCCTTGGTGACGGGCTCCGCGATGCCCTGGACCCGAGGCTGCGGAGATAGCGTGGCTGACCTGCTCCAAGTGCGGGACCTGACCACCCACTTCTTCACCAGGGATGGTGAAGTGGGCGCGGTGGACGGCGTCTCTTACAGCGTGGCCGCCGGTGAGACCATAGCCCTGGTAGGTGAAAGCGGCTGCGGGAAGACAGTGAGCGCCCTGTCCATCGTTCGCCTCATACCCGAGCCACCGGGTCGGATATTGTCCGGGAAGGTGCTCTTCGACGGCGCTGACCTGCTCCAGTTGCCTGCCGACGAGATGCGGCTGGTGCGGGGAGGGAAGATCGCCATGATATTCCAGGAGCCCATGACTTCCTTGAACCCGGTTCTGACTGTAGGCCGGCAGATAACCGAGGCGCTTGAGCTTCACCAGCACATGAACAGGCAGGACGCGTTTCGCGAGACGGTACGCTTGCTGAAACTCGTTGGCATACCCAACGCCGATCAGCGCGCCAGAAGTTACCCGCACCATTTGAGCGGTGGCATGCGGCAGCGCGTGATGATCGCCATGGCTATATCATGCAAGCCAAAGCTCATCATCGCCGATGAGCCCACCACGGCTCTGGACGTCACCATTCAGGCCCAGCTCCTGGAGTTGATGCGAAGCATAGCCCGTGACCTCGGGACTGCGACCATACTTATCACTCACAACCTGGGCGTTGTGGCGCGCTACGCACGACGCGTCTACGTAATGTATGCCGGCAAGATCGTCGAACACGGTCCCGCCCTCGCCGTGTACCACGACCCGCGGCATCCTTATACGGTAGGGCTTCTGGCGTCAGTGCCGCGGTTGGACGAGCCCAGGAAGACCCGGCTGGCGCCGATTGAGGGACAGCCCCCCGACCTGGTTTCTCTGCCCAGGGGCTGCGCATTCCAGGCGCGCTGTTCGTTTTACTCTGGTGGATGCGAGGGCCAGGCCCTTGACCTGCTTGAGGTATCGCCGGGTCACTATTCCGTCTGCTGGCAGGGGCGAAAGGGACGCGAAGAATGGGCGAAGACGTAGTCGTCAGGGTCGCCGGCCTTGCCATGCACTTCCCCATCACCTCTGGCCTCTTTTTGCAGAGGAAGATAGGCCTGGTGAAGGCGGTGGATGGAGTTTCCTTCGCTGTGCGCAAGGGCGAGACCCTGGGACTTGTCGGCGAGAGCGGATGTGGCAAGACGACCGTTGGCAAGTGCGTGCTGCAACTGTACCGGCCCACTTCGGGGTCCGTATTCTTCGAGGGGCAGGACCTGTGCCGCATGTCCGAAGGCCAGCTACGCCAGGTGCGGCCAAGGATGCAGCTCATCTTCCAGGATCCTGGAGAGTCGCTCGACCCCCGCTTCACCGCTGCTGATATCGTTGGAGAGCCAATGTGGATACAAGGCAAGGCCCAGGGCCCGGCCTACCGGGAACGCATCGCCGAACTGCTCAGTATCGTTGGGCTGGCCCCTTACATGGCAGATAGGTATCCGCACGAGTTCAGCGGGGGACAGCGACAGCGCCTGGGCGTAGCCCGGGCGCTTGCGCTCGAGCCAACGTTCATCGTGTGCGATGAGCCCGTTTCGGCCCTGGACGTCTCTATCCAGGCCCAGATCATCAATTTGCTCGATGATCTGCAGCAGAAGTACGGCATCGCGTATCTGTTCATCGCCCATGACCTGTCCGTGGTACGGCACTTGAGCGACCGCGTTGCTGTAATGTACCTTGGCAAGATCGCAGAGATAGCCGGGCGCGATGCCCTGTACCAGGAACCGCTGCATCCGTATACCCAGGCCCTGCTATCGGCGGTGCCTATTCCCGATCCCGCGGTCGAAGCGAAGCGCGTGCCCATCATACTGAAGGGGGAAGTGCCAAGCCCCATAAACCCGCCTTCGGGCTGCGTCTTCCACCCGAGGTGCCCTAAGGCATTCGGGCCGTGCCCGACTGTTGTTCCTGTGCTTGCAGACGTGAGCCAGGACCACCAGGTCTCGTGTCTGCTTTACCCTCCCTCCTGGCCGCCATCAGCGCCGCCCTGATAGTGGCGTCAAGACGTGAGTTTGCTACAATACGATATGACTCCTGGCCATGCGGGGAGCACGTTGGGCCACGGCCCGGCTCCTTCCAGAATCCAGATACTGGTCGTGGAAGACGATCCGTTCATAGTGGACTTTTTGAAAATGGGGCTTGAGCGGGAAGGCTTCAGTGTGCTTGTCGCCAGCGGCGGTCAGGCGGCTATCGAGCAGTTCCGGCGGCATAGGCCGGCACTGATCCTTCTGGACCTGAAGCTACCGGACCTGCCAGGCGAAGAAGTGTGCAAGCGCATCCGCGCCGAAAGCCAGGTACCCATCGTGGCGGTCACAGCCAAAGACCAGTTGACAGACAGGCTGGCGTTGTTCCAGCTGGGGGCCGACGACTACGTGGTCAAGCCATTTTCCTTTGATGAGTTGCTTGCCAGGATCAGGGCCCTGCTCCGCAGAAGCAATGTTGATGTGGACGAAGACAGCATGGTGTTCCTGGACATCGTGTTGCGTCCCGGCGCCAGGCAAGTGTGGCGTGGCGGCCGAGAGGTCAAGCTCAGCAAGAAAGAGTTCGACCTGTTGCATTTCTTCATGAGAAATCCGGCGCGTGTGTTGCCCAAAGGCCTGATCCTGGAACGCCTTTGGGGATATGACCACGAGGTAGAGAACAATATCGTGGAAGTGTACGT
>JACPRR010000100.1 GCA_016189825.1 Chloroflexota bacterium | reverse complement strand
CCTGACCCCCGTTGTCCCAAGTGTGTATAAAGAATAGCCCCGCTGGGGAGAGGGATCAAGACAAGGACAATAGGGCTCGGGTTCTAAGGGGATCAGCGGGCAGTCAGCGGTGATGGACGAGGGGCGCCGTAATCGCTCTCAGTTCCGAGGCCTTTTTCGAGGGGATACCCTCGAAGGAGGAAACTAAGATGCAGACTGTCGTTCTGACCAACAGGTCACGGCCCGGCGTTTTCCGGTTCATGCGGAGGGCCCTGGACTGCGCCCTGGGCGCCTTGCTGGCGCTGGGCCTGATGTCCACGCCGCTCCTGCTGGAATCGGGCAAGGACACCCTCGCCCAGGTCTTCGACCCTGTGTCGTTGAGCAGGATAGAGATCGCTTATGGCTGGAACGGCAGCCAGTGGGTGGAGGCCACCGCCTCCTACAAGCTGGCGCCCCTGAGCGCGCTGTACGTGAAAGTGGCCGCGGGAGGCGTGGCCACCGCGACGCTGGCGCCTTCGACCGCGATCTCGCAGCCCCCCAGCCGGAGCTTGACTGCTGGGGCGAACCTGGTAGGTCCGGCGCCGGCGCTGCAGGGCGGCGCTTCAGCGGCATGCCCTCCGGCCAGGCCTTCGTGAGCATCGAAAAGACCGCCAGCGGAGCCACCGGGTACGTGATACTGGTCAGCCCCGGGCTGAACCAGCCCGCCTGGTCATACGCCATCGGCGGCCAGGCGCAGGAGGTGCTGCCTTACAAGGGCTACTGGGTGATAATGGAGAACGCCGACACCCTGTACGGGTTCAGCACCACCCCGCTGGCGCCATAGGTGACAGTAGCGGTAGGTAGCTGATTCGTCATTGCGGCCCTTCGACAGGCTCAGGGTAAACTGCGCGAAGCAATCCCCTTCCGCACCGAACAGCAGGTGCGCCGCCACGTTTCGCCTGCTGGTTTTCACGCACCTGCCGAATGGGATTGCTTCGGTCCCGATTGGATCGGGACGCTTTGAATGACGCGCAGCGCGAGTCATTGTCTGTCATAGAGGAGGGGAAAACCCCTACTTGTTTTGCTCGCAATGACGCGACGTCCGTCCGGTTCTTTTCGGAAGGCCAACCGCCCAACTTAAAGCGCAGCGCCGCCTACAGATCGACGGTCTTCAGCCCGGCCTCGTCGTACCGCTTGCCCACCACGCGCGAGGCGACGGTGTCCAGCCTCTCAAGGTCCGCTTTGCTCAGCACGATCTCCGCCGCCCGTACGATGCCCTGAAGGTGATCGAGGCTTTTCGTCCCGGGTATGGGGACGACGTCTTCGCCGCGCGTCAGCATCCATGCCAGGGAAATCTCGGCGGGAGCGCAAGACTTCTCCCGCGCCACCTCCTCCAGGGGTCCAATGGCGTCCAGGTTCTTCCTCAGGTTATCTCCCTGGAAACGCGGATAGGCGTTGAGCCGGTTTGTCCTGTCTATGCTCCGCACCTGTCCGGTCAGGAAGCCGCGGCCCAGCGGCGCATAGGCCACGAATCCGATGCCAAGCTCGCGGCAGGCCGGCAGTATCGCCTCCTCTACATTCCTTGTCCACAGGGAGTACTCCGTCTGCACAGCCGTTATCGGGTGGATGGCGTTGGCCCGGCGAATGGTGCTGGCGGAGGCCTCGCAGATCCCCAGATGGCGCACCTTCCCCTTCCGCACCAGTCCGGCCATGGCGCCCACGGTCTCCTCTATCGGCGTCCTGGGGTCTACCCGGTGTAGATAGTAGAGGTCGATGTAGTCCGTGCCAAGCCTCCTCAGGCTGCTGTCGCAGGCCTCTTCAACGAGTTCCGGCCGTGCATCGACGCCGAGTCGCTTGCCTTCGGTCCTTACGATGCCAAACTTGGTCGCGATCACCGCCTGAGGGCGCTTGTCTTTCAACGCGCGGCCAAGCATTTCCTCGCTCTGGCCCTCGCCGTACGTGTTGGAGGAATCGAAGAAGCTGATCCCCAGCTCCAGAGCGCGTTGAACGGCGGCGGCCCGATGGGTATGGTCATGCCGTTCCACTTCGGCCGGCGAAAGCCAGCAACCCAGCCCGATGCGCGACACCGCCAGCCGGTTCATCCCCAGGTAGCTCGTCTTCATGGATGGTTTTCCTCCCCTTGCCCGTCTGGGAGGCATTCTAGGGGGCGGAGTCACGGAAGTCAACGCGCGCGCATTAGTGTAAGCTAAGGTTGACAAGAGGTCATAAGCGCCTCTACACTTGCAGGGGTCGCATGCGGGCGTCCGCGTGCGATGGCGCCTGATTTCGGGTCCGTTTCTACGGTGGAGGCAAGCGATGGTGACAACAACGATCGGCAGGCAAACTGAAGTAGTAGCCCTTACCGAAAGGGTCAAGAAGCGCAAAGACGAATACCTGAGCGCCCCCGTGCGTATCTGCGCCGAGAGAAGCCGTCTGGTCACCGAGGCGTGGAAGGAGACGGAGGGTGAGCCGCTCATCATGCGCAGGGCAAGGGCCTTTCAGAAGATCATGGAAGGCATATCCGTTTCCATCAGGGACGGGGAGCTGATTGTTGGTTCGCAGACGAGGTACATTCGCGGCAGCGGCCCGGCAGTGGACTACCGCCCCGACGACGTGTTCGAGATGTTCAGGGCCAGCAAGCTGACGTTGCAAGGGGTGGCTCCGGCCGAGGTGAGCGAGGCCGAAAAGGAGAGCTTGCTCGCCGATGCCGCCTATTGGAAGACGCGGTCGGCTTCAGATGCCGCTTCCACGGCTGAGCACGAGGTGTTCGGGAGCACCATCGACCTGCTCCGGGAGTCACGCGTTGTCTCGGGCGCCGACGGAAGGCCAACCTCGCCCAGGATCGTGGACTACGGCAAGGTCCTGGACAAAGGGCTCAAGGGCATTATCGAAGAGGCCGAGAAAAGGCTGGCGAGGCTGACGTTCTATGAAGCGAAGGACGCCGACAGGTTCTACTTCCTGAAGGCCGCTATCATCTGCTGCAAGGCCCTGGTCTCGCTTGCTCACCGCTATGCCCAGCGCGCCGGCGAAATGGCGCGGGAAGAGACAGACCCGGTGAGAAAGCGGGAGCTGGAGGAGATCGCCGACATTTGCCGCCGGGTGCCGGAGAACCCTGCCCGCAGCTTCCAGGAAGCGGTGCAGAGCTTCTGGTTCGTTCACCTGGCCGTCAACCTCGAGCCTGCTTCCGATTGCGAAACGCCGGGCAGGTTGGACCAGTACCTGTACCCGTTCTACGAACGGGACATGCGGGAAGGGCAGATCACGCCTCAGGAAGCGGCCGAGCTACTGGGGTGCCTGTGGGTCAAATTCGTGGAGAGGGAACATGTCAAGGGAGCGCTGGTGAAAGACACGGCGATGAGCTCCCAGTACCAGGATGTCACCATCGGCGGCGTTACCAGCGACGGGAAGGACGCTACCAACGATCTGACGTACCTGATCCTTGAGGTTACCCGGCAGCTCAGGACCGCACAGCCGCCTATCTACCTGCGCTGCCATAGCGGCACACCTGAGGAGCTCTGGATGAAGGCCGTTCAGGTGAACCTGGACAGGGGGGACGGCATGCCTGCCTTCCTGAATGACCAGGCCGTCCTGTTGAATCTCGTGGGGCGTGGCGTCCCGCTGCCGGAGGCGAGGGGCTGGGCGGGGATCGGCTGCGTGCTGCCCGTGGTGCCCCACGCTTGCGGGTGCGATACGTTCCTCATTTTCAGCACCTGCAAGATCTTCGAGATAGCACTGAACAACGGCGTCGATCCCAGGACGGGCAAGGAAGTGGGGCTGAAAACAGGCGATCCCAGGGATTTCCGCTCCTTCGAGGAGCTGTACGACGCCTTCAAGACGCAGTTCGAGTACTTCCTGGGCGTCCTGACCCGCAGGGACAACCTGTACAAGCAGGTCCGCAACCGGTACTACGATCTCCCCTTCACCTCGGCTTTGATCGACGACTGCATTGAGCACGGCCTGTCTTACTTGCAGGGCGGGATGCGCTATCCGCAGCTTTCCTGGGGCGTATCGGACAGGGGCAACCAGAACCTAGCCGACTCCCTGGGGGCGATCAAGAAGCTGGTCTTCGAGGACAAGACCATCGAAATGGGGGAGTTGCTCGGGGCGCTGAAAGCCAACTTCGAGGGCAAAGAGAAGCTGAGGCAGATGCTTCTGGCGGCGCCGAAGTACGGCAATGATGACGACTATGCAGACCAGGTATTTGACGACCTCTCCCTGTGGTTGCAGCGCCGTTGGGGCCAGGAGAAACATGTCCTTGGACACCCGGTAAGGTTGGGGAGGGGCGGCTCCACGCAGCACTACGCCATGGGCAAGATG
>JACPRR010000097.1 GCA_016189825.1 Chloroflexota bacterium | reverse complement strand
GCCGTTGGCGATATAGAACTGAAGGAAAACGAGTGGGCCAAGGCTGCTAATTTGCGAGATCAGTACTGGCTGTATGTCGTGTACGATTGTGCGGCGGCGCATCCGCGCCTGGTGCGGGTCCAGGACCCGTTTGCCAAGCTACTGGTGCGAGCCAAGGGTGAGGTAATCATCGGTGAGGCCTCCATTTTTGAGGCCGCCGAGGAACAGGAGGCGTCAGGATGACTGGAAAACAAAATCCCCTGCTTAGCAACCCTTTGTTCGGCGCATTGCCTTACGAGCTACAGGAGAACCTCCGCAGACTCAATCCGTGGTGGTCCGGACAACCAGGGCCCCTTCTGCCTAAGTTCCGAAGGTGGCCGTTCGAACGCCTTTGCTCGTTGCTGAAGTCAGGCATTGCCCCGACAACGGTCCTGCGGGGGCCCCGCAGGGTTGGGAAGACCGTGCTACTCCGTCAGATTATCGAAGACTTGCTTGACAAGGGCGTTGTGGCAAGCCGCATCTTGTATGTCCCGTTTGATGAACTGCCCACGCTGAGGGGCATCAAGGAGCCCGTACTGGCGATTTCAAGGTGGTACGAGAACGCCGTTGCGGGCGACACAATGAACTCTCTTGCCCAGGCAGGAAAACCGGCGTTCTTGTTCTTGGACGAGGTCCAGAACCTGGACTCGTGGGCGCCTCAGATAAAGAATCTTGTCGATAACAGCTCGGTCCGAGTGTTACTGACAGGCAGTTCTTCCCTGCGCATCGAGGCGGGGCGGGATAGTCTGGCCGGGAGGGTAACCACCCTCAACCTTGGGCCAATGCTGTTGAGGGAGATCGCGGGCCTGCAGTTTCAACAGCACGTTTCCCCCTTCTGGTCCGACAGAGAGAACGGCAATCTCGTCATGCCGGACTTCTGGATAGAAGCAAGGAAGTTCGCTACGCAACATGATCAGATCCGGTCTAGGGCGTTCGCTGCCCTCTCCGAGCGCGGCGCCTATCCTTTTGCGCATGAAAGGCCAGATGTGCCCTGGCACGAGCTCGCTGACCACCTGAATGAGTCCATCATCAAACGAGCCATTCAGCACGACCTGCGCCTCGGAGCCCGGGGACAGAAGCGAGATGAGCGCCTTCTGGAAGAGGTGTTCCGGATGTGCTGTCGCTATGCCGGCCAGGCCCCCGGGCAGAATGTGTTCGTGCCAGAGCTCAAGGAGGCTCTGGGAGCTAACATCGGCTGGCAACGTATCCTTAGCTATATGCGATTCTTGGATGCCACTCTGTTAATACGGCTGATCGACCCGCTGGAGTTGCGCCTAAAGCGACGCAAGGCGCCAGCCAAGGTCGCGCTATCCGACCATTCTCTGCGGGCGAGCTGGCTCCAGGAGATAGTACCCCTGGATCCGAAGGGCTTGTTAGCCAACCCTCACCTTACGGACATAGCCGGGCATCTTGCGGAGAGCACCCTGGGGTACTTCCTGGCCTCCATACCAAACCTCGATATCGCCTACTTCCCACCAAGGGGCTCCGAGCCGGAGGTAGATTTTGTGGTCACCATCGGCACGCGCCGTATCCCTATTGAGGTGAAATATCGACGACGGATCGATCCACACCAGGACACTATCGGCCTTCGCGCTTTCCTCGAAAAGACTGTCTACAACGCCCAATTTGGCTTGCTGATAACACTGGAGGACGATGTGCAAGTAAGCGACCCCCGCATTATCCCCATCTCTCTATCTTCAATTCTGTGGTTGAGGTAAGTCGTGACTGTTGACCAGCCCCGCCTCATAGAAGTTGCCTTCCCGCTCAAGCAGGCGTCGCTGGACTCTGTGCACGAGAAAAACGTGCGCCATGGCCACATCTCCACCCTCCACATCTGGCCGGCGCGCCGCCCGCTGGCGGCGTGCCGCGCCGCGCTCATCGCCACGTTGCTGCCGGACCCGGGCAACGAAGTTGAACGCAAGAAGCTGCTTGAACTTCTTGGTGGCACTGTGAAGACCAGGAACACCTTCAAGAGCGTAGGTGGGCGCCAGGTGCCAGTAATCAAGGAGGAGACCGAAGGAGGCATTCTGCACTGGGGCAACGAGAATGGTCCAGCGATGGACTTCTTCCGCGAGGAGATCAAGAAGGCCTACGGTGGCCGCGCCCCTCGCGTTCTGGACCCCTTCGCCGGCGGTGGCGCAATCCCCTTGGAGGCCATGCGCCTGGGCTGTGACGTGACAGCCGCGGACATCAACCCCGTGGCCTGGTTCATTCTCAAATGCACGCTGGAATATCCACAGAAGCTGGCAAGGCAGACAAGGCCCCTCCCCCAGTTTGCCCTGGATTCTGAGGAGTTCATGTCCGCTTTCCTGAAGCAGAAACCCAACGGGAAGAAAAGCAAGGCGAAGCGCGGCGAAGCAATGCAGGGTCGCATGATGCAGGGGGTTCCAGAGGCGGGCTTGTCCTGGCATGTACGTGCCTGGGGCCACTGGGTGATGGAGAGGGCGCGCAAAGACCTTGAACGCTTCTACCCGACCGTAGACGGCAAGCCTACAGTCGCCTATCTGTGGGCGCGCACTGTCGCCTGCAAAAACTGCCGCGCCACAATACCTCTTTTGAAGACTCGCTGGCTATGCAAAAGGGACAAGAAGCGTTTCTGCCTGGATCTGAAAGCTCGGGATGACAGGAAAGGTGTGGACTTCAGCGTGGTTGTCGAGCCCGTGAAAGGTGGCAATGTCGCTCAACGCGGCGCCCATGACAAAGAAATCGGCCGCGGCACCATGTCACGCTCCGGGGCATCGTGTCCGGTGTGTGGCAGCGTCGGCACAGTGGCCATGACCATGGATGACATACGGGTTGAGGGCATGGCTGGACGCCTGGGATCGCAGATGACGGCAGTGGTCGTGGAGGGAGAGAAGGGCAAGGAATATCGCCTCCCTACGGAGGAAGAACTGACGGCTACCTGTGAAGCGGCGACTCACATAGAAGTGGTCTTCAAAGATGTTCCCTTCGGCCTGCCGACGGAACCACTTCCAACGAAGGAAGCACTCGGGTTCCGAGTGCCGTTGTATGGCATGGATCAATGGTACAAGCTCTTCACACCTCGTCAGTTGGTGGCGTTGGGGATATTTGTGAAGCACACACGCGCCCTCAGTGAGGCCATGTCTGGTGAGAGCTACCCGCCGGCCTGGGCTGACGGGGTCGCGGCTTCTCTTGCGTTGTCTCTGGACAGGCTGGCGAATCAGTCCAGCAACGTCTGCCGCTGGAACATGGGTGGTGAGAACATCGAAGGCACTTTCGCCCGATTTGCGCTCCCGGTCCTATGGGACTACGCGGAGGTGAGCGTACTTTCAGAAACGACGGGTGCCTACGCCGGTGCAGTTGATTGGGTTGCCCAAGCCGTCGATCATTGCGCGCACGCGACCGTTGCGGCCCCGGTGCCATACATCCAGAACCGCTCTGCCATAAGTGCCCCGCATGAGGCATGCTTCGATGCCATTGTGACTGACCCGCCATATTACGACGCCATCCCCTATTCCGATCTCATGGACTACTTCTATGTGTGGCTGCGGCGCACACTTCACGGCCTGTCGCCCAATATCGAGCCAGCGTTTAGCACCCGACTTGGGCCCAAGTGGAGCACGGAAACAGCTGATGGCGAGTTGATCGATGATTCCAGCCGCTTTGAGGGAGATGGGGGGGTGTCAAAGGCGACGTATGAGGAAGGGATGTTCCGAGCTTTCAGGGCTTGCCAAATGTCCTTGGCTCCTGAAGGAATCCTAGTCGTGGTATTCGCAAACAAGACGCCGGACGCTTGGGAAACCCTTGTTTCTTCCACGATCCGGGCAGGTTTTGTCGTCAAGGGATCGTGGCCAATTCAAACGGAACGTTCGGCCCGAGCACGGTCCCTCACATCGGCAGCCTTGTCCTCCTCCGTCTGGCTTGTGTGTGGCAAGCGGTCCGAGACAACTCGGCCGGGTTGGGATGCCCAGGTGCTGGACGAAATGCGAGCCAACATCTACGATAAGCTACGCCAGTTCTGGGACGCTGGCATCCGAGGTCCTGACTTCGTCTGGGCAGCCACCGGTCCTGCCCTAGAGGCCTACAGCAAGCACCCCGTCGTGAAGAAGGCCGACGAGCCCAACAGCCTGATGACTGTGTCGGAGTTCCTGCGGCACGTCCGGCGCATCGTGGTGGACTACGTCGTCGGACGTATTCTCTCCCAAAACGGCCCCAGCGACGTCTCTTCGCTTGACGACGTGACTCTCTATTACCTGCTGCACCGCCACGACTTCGGCCTGGAAGAGGCCCCCGTGGGCGCCAGCATCCTTTACGCCCAGTCGTGCAACATCCGCGACCGAGACCTGGCCGACCGCTTTGATATCCTATTGTACGGGAAGTCTCGCTCCGCTGACATCGAGGTGGACGAAGAGGATGCGGACGGGGAAGGAGCCGAGGACGAGGCGGAGTCGGCAACCAGCGGCAGCACCGTGAAGCTAAAGTGCTGGGACCAACGGCGCAATAAGGCGTTGGGGCTGAACCCAGGCGGCAAACCGTCTCCTCTTATTGACCAAGCCCATCACCTCATGCACCTGTGGCGCACCGGCGATGTGCAGAAGGTGGACGTCTACATCGAGGACCAGGGCTTGAGGCGCAACCCGGTCTTCCCGCGTCTGCTCCAGGCCCTCATCGAGCTTGCCGGGAAGGAAAACCAGCCCGACGAGCGGGCGTTGCTGGAGAGCATTATGAATCACATCACTGCCCGGGGAATGCATCCCCAGATGCGGCTGATAACCGCTGAGGAATAGGAGGATAGCCATGACAAAACAGGAACTGTTGTCTCGCATCTCGATTGATCCCAAGGTCTGCTTCGGCAAACCTTGCATCAAAGGCCACCGGATATGGGTCTCCTTGAT
>JACPRR010000096.1 GCA_016189825.1 Chloroflexota bacterium | reverse complement strand
TGTCGCAATCGCTCCGGCGATTGGTTGAACAAAAACAAAATAAAAAGCGCGAATCCCGCCGCCAACAAGGCCAGCCATGTCTGAAAAATACCGGAGCGCCGAGGAAAAAATCTCAAGACGACCGGCAAAACGATCAAAAGAAAAACCGGTCCGCCTAAAAAAAAATAACCCGACATGAAACTCATTTAGTCGCTGACTGATGGCCTGACGCCGTTCTGCTAAAAAGGCCTTGTAGTTGTCCGGGGCGAGCAACGCTGATCTGGTTGGTATGCATTGAGTTTGAAAGGCAATCACTCCCGACTTATCGGCTATCTGCGGAAAGTAGTCGATTGGGGCCCTGTCGCTGATCTGGCGATTCGTCTTGCCTGCGAGAAAGGCAAGGTTCGCAATGTCATCTGCCTCGCGCGCCGTGTAGGAGCTCCGAGTAAGCACAGCCTTCGGGAAGATGTGATGGAATTGCAGCCGATGCACTGAACCAGAGTGGTCCAGTGCAATTGCCAGGTTAGAGCGCCAGTCTCTCGCGCCAGCGGCGCGAAAGGCTAGGAACATCGTCTTGAAGAACGCACTTCGCTGGTTCCGGCCTTCCAATTCCGCCGGGATTATGTCTAAGCGGCCAACCTGTAGACGTAGGCGATCAATCAACTCCTTGGCTTTGCCGCCTTGGCGCAATGTCGAAAGGTCTTGATCGAGAAGCGTCTCACTCGACCCACGTGAGTAGCGGCCTTTCGCGTTAGCTACCAGCGCCCAATAGCGCAACAGTTGGGCGTCCTCCGCCGCTATCTCGTACTTCTGCATATGGCCGTAGTAGGCCAGCGTTACCAGTAGGAAGGGCGAAGACAACAAGGCCGGACTGTCGATGGAAGCATTACTCTTGAGGAAGTTGATCGCGAACTCCATGCCGGGTACGCAATGTTTCCACGCCTGCTGAAGAGTCCCGGTTGTAACACTGCCCACGGTGTGGAAGCGGGATTGACCTGTAGCGAAGGTAACCAAGTTCTTGATGTGTAGACCCAGATCCAATTGAAAGCGACCCTTGCCACATGTATCCTGGAAGACCTGGAAAATCTGCAACGCGCCGCGCCACTTGGCGGTTATTTGAGCGAGCGCAAGGTCAGAACTGCGCAGTTTGGCACCGAGAGAATTCACGCGAACGAAGATTTCGGTGACCTCATCATACGAAAGCTTCCGTTCCAGTACGTCTATCCTGTAGACATACCTGCGAATGTGGCGGAGCCGGGCGAGTCGTTGGCTGTATTTATCATACAGTGGGTCCTCAAAGCTCGTGATGCCTGCCCGTTTAAGGAATGGAGCATCGCTATCGATTTTGAATACTTCAGTGACCTTGACCCAATGCGGCAATTGCTCAAGCTTTTTGGTTGCGACCACGAACGTCATGCGATCAAAGCGCTTCTGTAGTTCGTCTTCCGTGGAATCCATCTCATCTTCGATTCGCTCGTCGCCATCGTCCTCGTCATCGCCGTCTTCGTTTACCTCGGTCACGACTGCGAGTTGGTCAGGATGATTCAGGTTGAACAACAACTCAATCGGTTTCTTGCGCCCACGAACATTCACCAAGCTCCCGCGGATCACCGCCGAAAGTGAAGTTAGCCGCTGCTGACCGTCGAGTAGGAGACGTGTACTCTGGTAGGGGTTCTTCTCTTGCCCGATTCCGAACTGCTGCAAAGGTACTTGCTCGTCGGTTTCCCACAATAGAATTGCACCCGAGGGATAACCACGGTACAACGAGTCAAGCAAGTCGCGCACTCGCGTTGAACGCCAGACATAGCGGCGCTGCATCTCAGGCAGTCGCAGCTCCCCCCGTTCGATCATCCCAACTAGTTCTTCAACGGTTGCCTCAGCCTTGGCCATGAGCCCTCCGTGTTGCGAAATTATGGCAATATTTGTCTCCACCCAACCCATGGACTTCCACCATACGCCAAGGCGTTTGGAGTGTCAAGGGTCGACCACGGCGCCGGATGCCAGCGAGAGCAGGATGTCCAAGTTCATCGGACCGCGCTGACGTCAATAACCTCCAGTTGGGATAGCGGGACGCCCCTCCTCAGACAAGCGTGATCCGGGGATACCGCTTCCGGTAGTACTCCCCTTTATGCTGCCTGAGCAGGTAATCAAGATGATAGTCTTGGGACTCGCCTCGAATCAGGAACGCCGCCTCAATGGACTCGTGACCGTATTCTCGGACCATTCTCCTCACAAATGCGGGGCTGATGCTGTCGGAGCCGACGAACTCTCTGATGGCCTCTTGCTCGTCCCTGGTGAGACCAGCCCCCCTCTTCTTCAGGCCGGAGATGATGTCATTGAATCCGGTCATCACTTCATCGCCTTCATCCGTGTTGCAGTAGACTCCAACACCATTCTTACTCTCCAGGAGACTTTGAGGGTAAGACGCAGACGGCCAGGGGTTGGGCAGCTTGAACTTGTCCATTGCTTTTGCTACTACCTCAGGGGGGTGCGATTCCCATTGCAGCCGCATCTCCTTCTGTCTGTCGCCGGCCATGGCGACTCCGTCGGGGTACACTGCGAGGTCATCGCCATGATAGTCCAGGAACCTGCGGCAGTTGAGGTTGAGGCTGGCGCGGGCTTTTTCGGCCAATTCGTCGCAGTAACGGTAAGCTATCAGCGGAGAGTCCTTGAGGAAAGAATCCTTCATCTTCTGCAATTGGTCTTCGGGCATCTTGCCAACCCCCCATTGCTGGCCCGACCAATACCATTCTCCGTTCCAGGGCACCAGGCTTCCCAAAACTACCTGTCCTATCTCGAACGGGTTAGTGCCGTTTCCCCTCCGCACGGTGTACGGCTTGTCGCAAATCTTGTTCACCACCTTCATCAGAAGGCCATCGACGGCCAGCACCTGGTAGATTGCGGTGTGCCTGTCAAACCAACCACGCAGGGTCGCGCGCTGTTCCGGGGTTATGTCCAGCACGCCTGCCAGAATGTCTATGGCCCCAAGTCCGGACCAGGCAGTGGTCTGCTGGCACAGGAAGTCGTCTACTATGGGGACCTCGGGCTTTTTCCCATGTTTTTCTACATAGTTGAGAAAGCTGCTGCGGAAGAGATATGAGTGCGTCCCCAACCAGATCAGCTTACGCTTCACCTCCCAACCATAGGTGTTTGGCCCGCCCAGGAACGCTTTGACCGCCGATCCCCGCGGGATGCCGGCAAAGCGCTTCCTCAAAAAGGTGGAGACGGTTGCCGCCATCAGCTTCAGGTCCTGATGTGTGGGTGAAAGCAGGAGTTCGGGCTTCAGCTCGGAGTACATGACCCACAGCAGGTGCTGCAGACGGTGTTCGTTGACCGGCCTCTGGTCTGTGTCCTCGCCCGGCCTGAGAACAAGCGGGAGGCGAGTGCCGAAGAACTCGATGTTGTGTTGTTCCAGGCTGTCCCAGATGCCGATGCCGTTGCGCACATCCTCGGCGAATTCGGCAAGGACACCCGCCAGCTCTTCCCGGTCGTCCCCGGGCAGGCGGAGCGTGGAAAAGGCAAGCGAGTCCTCCGCCATTGTGAGCAACTGTTCGAGTTCCTGGGCGAGCTGTGGGAGGTGCCGGTCGCACTTCCCGGCACGTCCCGGCGGCCGGTGCGATCCGAATAGTGGAACGCTCATCTGCGTGCACCTGCGCCATGTTCTCTGAACGGCAAGTTACCTTCACCTGTTAGACTCAGGCACTTTTCTTGCAGGTCTATTTTCAGGGTCCTTCTGTTTTTCATGCCTCCTCCTGCAGGGCATCGCCAGGACTGGAACATATCATACGACATGGCACAAGTGAGGCTGCAACCAGGAGTGGTCCGGCGGCGGAATCGGGCGGCCGCTACTGGCCTACGGAACGGACGAAGTGCACCAGCGTCCAGCGTTCTTCCGGCGTGAGGAGCCTGCCAAACGGCGGCATGTTGCCAAGGCCGTTCGTCAACACCCAGTAGAGCTGCCCGGGCGTCCTTCCTTTCACCCTTTCGCCGGCGAGGTCAACGGGCGGCGCGGCCGCGGCGGCCCGGAACAGGGAGGCCATGACGCTGGCCCCGCGGCCTGCGGGGCCGTGGCAAACCGCGCAGTCGATGGAAAAGAGATCCTTCCCCCGCGCCAGGGTCTCCGGCGTCAGCGGCACCGGGTTCACCATCAGCCTGGCATCTTCGAAACTCCCCGGGTCGACCTCACGCCCGGTTACCGGCACTGCCCCCTGCGCCGGGTACAGCCGCGGCGGCTCCTGGGCACGCCAGGACTGCTGGTAATGCATCTCGATGAACAGGTCCCGCGGGTAGGCGCCCGTGGACGCGCAGCCGGCAGCGAGCAGCGTAGCGCCCAACGCAGCGCCCAACGCAGCGCCAAACATCGGGAGCTTCAGTTTCAATCTGTGAATTCTTCCGGCCAGCCGGTCCTGGTCAAAACGGAAAGGGGCGCCGCCCCACAGGTGCTTCTTCACCTCAGGCTGAAGCCTGAGGCATCTATATCGCACTACTGCTTGGTCGCAATAGTCAGCGTTACGTTCGAGAAGAGACCCTTCGACTTCGCTCAGGGTGACAGATATGTCATTCCGAGCTTGTCGAGGAATCTCTTCTTTGTAACGGTTACTTGCGCAATTCGGTACTACTACGCCCACGGCTTCAGCCATGGGCCCAATAATCCAAGGAGTGCGCTTCGGCTTCACTTCTATCCCTCGCCTGCGTTCTCTCGTTTTATCTCCACGGGGCCGGCGCTTTGCAGCGCCTGCTCGGCGGCGCCGATTCTGGCTTCCTCGGTGGTAACCAGGACGCCGATGTGCGATTCGGTCAGGCGACGGTCGTACAGCCCGAGGCCGGACCGGGGCAGCCTGGACTCGAAAAGTATGCCCAGAACGGTGAACACGATGGCGCCAAGCATGGTGCCCTCGAAGGCGATGATGGCCGTGGGCGGTATCGCAAGAATGGGCTTGCCGCCGGTCACCAGCGGTGTGGACACCTGTGTTCCCACGGTGAGGAGGATGGCGATGGACAGCCCG
>JACPRR010000095.1 GCA_016189825.1 Chloroflexota bacterium | reverse complement strand
TTCCAGGAGACGAGGACGACCAGAACACCGATCAGCGTGGTGAGCAGCGTCATGATAAGGGAGATTCCGTCTATGCCGAGGTGATAGGAAGACCCAATCGCCGGCAACCAGCACAATATCTCCTCGAACTGCATGCCAGGCTTGCTGCGGTCGAAGACGATGAACAGGTAGACTGAAAGCAGGAAGGACAGCAGCGAAAACGCCAGAGCGACGCCTCTAACCTGTTGCTGCGACGGCCGGTTCAGCAGCGCGATCACAATCGCCCCGATCGCCGGGGTGAAGAGCATTATCGACAGCACTGGGAAGCTCAAGCCCATACTCCTTATATCAATGCCAGAGGTAAAAGGCCAGGAGAATCGCCACGATGCCAATGGCAATGCTGACAGCATACCCCTGGAGCTGGCCCGTCTGGAGCCGCCGGAAAACCCGGCCCATCAGGATGAATCCCTTGCCGATGCCATTTGCGGCCCCGTCGACTACTCCCCTGTCGAATTCCTGGGAGCCCCGGAATATCCCGTTGAGCATCGCTGACTTGACGATGAATCCCTCGTAGAACTCGTCCATGTAGTACTTCCGGTTCAAGATTGTATACACCGGCTTGAAAGCCCTGCCTACAGCTTCAGCGGATATCCATTTCCGGCTGTACATCGAATAGGCGAGGAAGATGCCGAGAGAGGCGATAATGAGCGCGGTCCAGGGCAACGGGTCCTTGAATATGCCGAACAGCCCCTCGACGACACTTCGCTGCTCCACATGATCGCCAAGGAACCGGCTGAACCCGCCGGTGAGGTTTATCCAGCCTGAGCCGACGGAGAGCACTGCCAGGACGATCATCGGGACCGTCATGAGCCGGTCCGACTCATGGGGCCCTGCATGCTCCCCTTCCTGGCTGCCAGCGTGGGCCGAGTGATGCTGGTGAGGATCGCCGCCCCGATATTCGCCGCCGAATGTAAGGAAGATGGCACGGAAGACATAGAAAGCAGTCATGAACACGCTGGCCATTGCCAGGTAGAACCAGAAGCCGCCGTAACGGAAACTGGCCGCCAGGATTTCGTCCTTACTCCAAAAACCAGCGAGCGGCCAGATGCCGGCGAGGCTCAGCCCGGCGATAACGAACGTTACGGTGGTGATAGGCATGAACTTGCGCAGCCCGCCCATGTAGCGCATGTCGAACGTGCCGGTGGCGTGATTAACGCTGCCCGAGCCCAGGAACAGCAGACACTTGAAGAACGCGTGGTTGAACAGATGGAACATGCCTATCGAAATGCCCAGGGCTGCCGCTTCTTCGAGCAGCTCCCTGGTGGGGCCCTCGCCGGAATGATAGAGGAGGCCGCCGGCCCCAAGCGCGAGCATCATGTACCCTAGCTGACTCACTGTCGAATAAGCCATGACGCGCTTGACATCGTTGGCTACCAGGCCCATGCTTGCAGCGAATATCGCTGTGAAAGCTCCGATGCCGGCGACCACCTGCAATGACTGCTCGGAGACGACGAAGAGTGGGAAGGTGCGGGCAACCAGGAAAACGCCGGCCGCCACCATCGTTGCGGCATGGATCAGGGAGCTGACGGGTGTGGGACCTTCCATGGCGTCGGGCAGCCAGGTGTGAAGGGGGAATTGCGCCGATTTCCCTGCCGCTCCGGCAAAGATGCCAATCGCTGCCCAGGTCAGACCGGCCCCGGCGAGGGTGCCCACCACAGCCATTTCGCGCAAGGTGGCGATGTCGAAGGTCTTCCCCGTAGCGTACAGGGCGAGGATGCCGGCGAGGAAGCCGAAGTCGCCGAGGCGGGTCACCAGGAAGGCTTTTTTCGCCGCATTGGCCGCCGAAGGCCGGTGGAACCAGAACCCGATCAGCAGATATGAGCACAGCCCGACGCCCTCCCAGAACACGTACATGAAGACGAGGTTGTCAGCCATTACCAGGCCCAGCATGTTGGCGGTGAATAGCGCCATCCAGGCGAAATACCGCGGGTACCCGGGATCACCTTTCATGTAGCCCTGGGAGTAGATTTGGACCAGGAAGCTCACGCCGGTGACCAAGACCAGCATGATTGCTGTCAACGAATCGACCAGAAGACCGACCCTGATCTCGAATCCGCCTATCACTAGCCATTGCAGGGGCTCCACCGGAAGCTGGTGGTCGGGGCGGCCCATCACTGTGATCAGCGTCCATGCCGAGAGCACGAATGCAGCCCCGATAGAGGCGATTGTGGCGTAGGCGCTCCAGTTGGGCCTGTGATTGAAAAACGGGCGCAGCACCAGGCCAATCGCGGCGAAGGCGACAACCGGCAGAACAAAGATGAACCAAGTAAGCTGGTACGGCATTACAGCTTCCTCAGTATCTCGTCGATCACGTGGGCCTTCTCTTGGTCAACGAGAATACGATAGGTAGCGAACTCGCCCACGCCCGGTTGCGAGTCGTCGGCGAGCAGCCTGGTGGGGATACCTTCTCCTTCGAAGAGCTCCTTCCAGGTTTCGGCGATCATCAGGTTAGGCGCTGTCTTGACCTGGACCCACATAGTCTTCCTACCATTTCAACAGGTTTATCCTGTCGACCTCGACCGTCTTGCGGCTGCGGTAGACAGTCATGATAATGGCCAGCGCGACGACCGCTTCCGCGGCGGCCACGATAATGACGAACAAGGCGAAGGCCTGGCCGGCAAGCTGTGCGCTCGCCACATAGCGCGAAAAAGCTATGAGCGCGATGTTAGCCGCATTCAGCATGAGCTCGATGGACATCAGTACTACAATGGCGTTACGCCTGCCGAGTGCCCCGTACAGGCCAATCGAGAACAGGATGGCGGACAGGATGAGATAATGGTTCAACCCTACCGACATGTATCTTCGCTCTCTTTCTGCTACTCGTCCCTGATGAGGAACAGGGCGCCGATCACCGCTGCCAACAACATCGCAGCAGATATTAACAGCGGCAGAACGAATCCAGACCTGCTGAATATCTCGAAACCGAGTGAAGCTGAAGTGCCCTCGCCCGGGGGAAGGTTCGGAGGAGTGTATGCGGGCCAACGACTGCGTGATAATCCAATGACTAATGCCCCTCCGAACAGGAAGAAGGCGATGGCGGCAACGGGGCCGACGACACTGGCGCGGCCGGCTTGCCACACGTCGCGGGTCAACATGATGGCGAGAATGATCAGAATGGAAATCGCACCCACGTAGATCAGTACCTGGACTACCGCCAGGAAATCGGCGCCAAGCGTAACGTACAACCCGGCTATCACGGTAAAGCAGAGGATCATGGCCAGCGCCGCCCGAAAGATGTTACGCAGCAACACTACCAGCAACGCCGAGGCCACCGCGATGACGGCCAGTACCCAGAACACGAAGTCGAAGGCCACTACGGGACGCTCTCTTTCTTCTTTCGGGATTTCCTTCCCGCCCTCTCGATGAGCAGTGTCTGCGCGGGAAGGGTTTTTTCTATCTTGGGCCTGAAGTAGCCGCTCGGTTTCCTCTTTTCGGATTCCTGCATGGCTTCCTTCTCAAGGACCAGATCGCCGCGGCGGTACTTGGCCAGTTCGTAGCCCCGGCCCAGGCACAGTGCGTCATAGGGGCACGATTCCACGCAGAGGCCGCAGAACATGCACCGCCCGGTGTCGATCTCGAACTTCTCCACCTCATAGGCATTATTGCCGCGGCGAGTAACCACCTCGATGTTCCCGTGAGGGCAACTCTTCGCGCATGTGGAACAACCAGTGCATCGTGCAGGATACCACACGAACTCGTTGCCGCGGAACCTCTTCGACACGACCAGCTTGTGCTCAGGATAGGACGTAGTTATCGCCCGTCCGAGCAGGCCCTTCATGGTCACCCGCAGGCCCCTGGCGATGCCGGCCCCGAAAACCCTCTTCTTGTCCTTGCTACGCTTTGACTTCTGCTCTGGTTCTGACTTCAACTCTTCCTCCGCGGAGGGAAACAGTCCTGGACCACAGGAACACTAGTAACGCCCCGATCGCGATGTTGATCGGGACCAGGAGCCACTGCGTCGTTCCAGAGGGCCAGAACAGGACCTCGACAGCCGCTATCAGCACGTTTATCACTGCCAGGGGCAGCAGCGCCTTCCAACCCAACCCCATCACCTGGTCGACCCGCAGGCGAGGCAGGGTCGCCCGGGCCCAGAAGCCGACGAAGAAGACCACCAGCATCTTGATCACCAGCCACAGCACCGGAGGCAGGACAGGTCCCTTCCAGCCGCCGAGGAAGAACGTAGCGAAAATGGCCGCTCCGGCAACGGCGTGGCCATATTCGGCTACGTAGAACAGGGCGAACTTCATGCCCGAATACTCAGTGTGGTACCCGGCAATGATTTCAGACTCAGCTTCGAGCAGGTCAAAAGGGGTGCGGTTTATTTCGGCGGACATGGCGAGGAAGTAGATGACGGCGGCCAGCGGCTGAAGCAAGGCAAAAGGTATGCTCTGGGCGTCAACGATGCCATTTAGCGAAAGAGTGCCGGCAAAGACCACGACGCCGAGGAGCGCCATGACCAGCGGTATCTCATAGCTCACCATCTGTGCCACGCCGCGCATCGCCGAGATTAGCGAGTACTTGTTGCTCGATGCCCATCCGGCCATAAAGACCCCGACCACTCCGAAAGAACTGATGGCGATGAAATAGAGCACCCCGGCATTCAGGTCCGCCAGCATCGCCCCGTCGCCCCACAGCGGCACTACCGCGAAGACCATGAATGCGGGCACCGTGGCCACTATGGGCGCAAGCAGGTGAACCACCTTGTCAGCAAGGCGGGGCACAATGTCTTCTTTGAGCAAGAGCTTGATCAGGTCCGCCACGGCCTGCAGCACGCCTTCCGGGCCCGCCCGGTTTGGCCCGAGACGAAGCTGGAACCGCGCGACGCCGCGCCGTTCTACGTAGATGAACACAATCACCATGACCAGGGCGAACGCGATACTGGCGACGATGAACACCAGCGCATGCAGCCACGGGTTGTCCGCCGGCCAAAAGGCTGGAAGACCTTCCGGCCGGATGGCCAAGACTGTCTGTTCCGCGCTCTGGATAGGGGCCATTACCGGTCTATCTCCCCCAGTACGACATCGATGCTTCCGAAGATCACAATCAGATCGGCGAGCTTCCAGCCGATGGTGAGGTCACGCAGGGTGGTCAGGTTGATCATCGTGGAAGGTCTCACATGGAAGCGGTATGGCGCGATCGAGTTATCGCTGACCAGGTAGAAGCCGAGCTCTCCGCGGGGCGCCTCTATGTGCCCGTAGACTTCCCCAGCCGGTGGGCGCACGAGATGCGGCAGCCTGGCGCGGAACTCGCCTCTCGGTATCTGCTGCAATGCTTGTTCGATGATGCGGCAACACTGCCGCATTTCCTGGATCCGGCACATGTACCGGTCGAAGACATCGCCGTTTGTCCCCACGGGGATGTCGAACTTGAACCGGTCATAGATGGAATAAGTATCGTCGCGGCGCAGGTCCCAATCAACCCCGGTCGCTCGAAGGAACGGGCCGCTTGCCGAAGCGTTGATGGCCAACTCTTTCGAGAGTACGCCAACATCCTTGGTGCGGGCAAGCACAATCTCGTTCGTCGTGACCAAGCCTTCGTACTCGTCAATGTAGCCGGGCATCTCCCGGACAAATCGTTTCACCGCGGGCCAGAACTCGGGCGGAGGATCGTGGCTGACGCCGCCCACACGCATGTAGTTGTATGTCAGCCGCTGCCCGCAGAGCATGTCGAAGAGGTCCAGAATCTTCTCCCTCTCGCGGTACATGTACATCAAGGGTGTGAAGAAGGCTCCCAGTTCGTTGATGAGGAAGCCGGTGGCGAGCAGATGGCTGGAGATACGCATCATCTCGCCGACAATGACCCTCAGGTACTCAGCTCGCTCCGGGACCGGAACTCCGGCCAGTTTCTCCACAGCCATGACATAGCCCCAGTTGTTGGTCATTGAAGCGAGATAGTCCAGGCGGTCAGTGAGCGGGATGATCTGCGTGTACGTACGGCCTTCTGCAAGTTTCTCGATACCCCGGTGCAGATAGCCGAACATGGGCTCGACGTCGACTACTACCTCGCCGTCGAATGTCACCCGCATGCGGAACACGCCGTGGGTCGAGGGGTGATGTGGGCCCAGGTTGATGACGAAGGGCTCAGTGCGGGTTTCAGTCGCCTCCATTAGAGATAGTCCCTTCGCAGCGGGTGCCCCGGGAAGCCGTCCCAGAGCAGGATGCGTTTCAGGTTGGGATGCCCCTCGAAAGATATCCCCATGAGATCGAAAACCTCTCGCTCCTGGAGCTCAGCTCCCCGCCACAGCGGCACCACGGAGGCCACCGCAGGCGCCTCGCGTCCGTAGATTCTGGTTTTCAGTACGAGACTGTGGTTCTTCTTGAGAGAAACAAGGTGGTAGACAACCTCGAAGTAGTCGAGGTAGTCTGCCGAGGTGAGGTTTGCCAGGTAGTCGAAGGCGAACTCAGAGGTCTTCAGGAACTCGGCCGCCGGGTAAAGCTTATCTGCAGAGACAACTACGGTCTTTTCGTCCGACGCCAGGATGGACCCTGGAATGCTCTTGGATACTGCCTCAGCCACCCCTGTTCCAACGAGGGCAACTGTCATCTCTGCCTGGCTCCACCCAACCGCGGTAGCTTCAAGTCCTTCGTTGTGTCTGCTGAGGTGATCTTGTCGTGTATCTGCATCAGGCCGTACATCAGCGCCTCGGGACGTGGCGGACAACCCGGCACATACACATCGACTGGAATGATGCAATTCACGCCGGGTACCACGCTATATGACTCTCGGAACGTGCCACCGCTGATCGCGCACACACCCATGGCAAGTACCCACTTGGGCTCCGGCATCTGGTCGTAGAGACGGCGCACTGCCGGCGCCATCTTCCAGGTAACGGTGCCGGCGACAATCATGAGGTCGGCCTGACGAGGGGACGCGCGCAGCAGTTCCATGCCAAAGCGTGAAATGTCAAACCGGGACACTGCCAGTGATATCATTTCGAACGCGCAACATGCGAGCCCGAAGTTGACCGGCCACGTCGAGTAGTGACGCCCCCAGTGTATCATCCGCTCTACCGTCGTCAGCAGTATGTTCTTTTCGATGTCGCCCTCGTCGAGCCACTCGGAAGGCTCGGGGACTGGTTGCGTGGCCGTACAGCGCAGGCGCTCAATCTCTGCGCCTTCCGCGAGATTGAGTTCGCGGCTTGAATAGACTTCGGGTATACCTGCTACTTCCATTCCAGGTCCTTTTTCTTCCATGCGTAGATATAGGCGACGGCAAGTATGGCAATGAACACGGCGGCGAGAACAAGCCCAAAAACGCTGAGCTCTCGAAGGTTGACCGCCCAGAGATAGAGGATTACTGCGGTGACATCGAGCGCAACGAACATGAGAGCGTAGCCGTAGTAGCGGATATTGAATTGGACCCAGCTCTTGCCGACTGTCGTCATACCTGATTCGTAGGTGGAGAGCTTCACCGGCGTGGGCTTCTTGGTTGCCATGCCAATCTGGCGCATCAGGAAGGCGATTATCGGGAGGCTGGCTACGAATAGAACGACCGCAATCAGGAGAAGGCCAATGTGTCCAAACTGAGTCAGCAAGTCTTAGACCCCCTTGGCCGAACTGCCGGAATGGGATTATACCATCCGAGGGGGGAGGGCGCAAAACTATGCTACAATTCAATCAAGCTGGGTTGAAGCTAGTCTTCATGTGGCTGCCCGACAGATGAGGGGGACCTCGTCGTTCGAGAAAGGCCCGATGAAGCTGTCTGGGCGACAGGCAGGAGGGAAGGTTGCGACTGAAGGGCTTCAGGATCAGACAGTTCGCGATGGCGGATTACAACCAGGTGGCGCACATATGGGATGTCTGCAACGTCCCATCTCCAGAGGGCCGCAGGGAAGTACAAAGGCGTATCGAGCGGGACCCGGACCTGTTTCTTGTGGCGGACCTGAACGGGACGGTCGTCGGCGTGGTGATGGGGGCCTGGGATGGGCGAAGGGCGTGGTGCCACAACTATGGCGTGGACCCGCAATTAAGGGGGCAGGGAGTCGGCTCAGCGTTGGTCCTGGCACTTGAGAAGAAGGTCGAGGAGAAGGGAATCCCCAGGCTAAACGCGATGGTCCGGAAGTCAGATATCGCGTCCGAGGGCTTCTACCAGGCCTGCGGTTTTCACAAAGAAGACTGGCAAATCATGGAGTGGAATAGCCCGTAACAAATGGAACTGTGCCGGCTTCACGAATGGGGTTTGACTTACGCCGAAGCAATTCAAGTACAACTGGCCCTTGCAGGCATGGTCTCCACCCGCAACGAGGTTGTCGCTCCTCGCCTAATCGCCGGGATCGACGCGCGCTACGAGGGTTCGAAAGGCATGGCCACCGGCGCTGTTGTCGTCCTCTCCTACCCGGACATGGCGCTGCGCGAGGTGAGGACCTGCCAGGCGCTGCCGCTGTTTCCGTATATACCGGGCCTGCTCTCTTTTCGGGAATGCCCGGTGATAATGGAAGCCTGCCGCAGGCTGACTCTGTCGCCTGACCTGGTCTTTGTCGACGGCCAGGGGATAGCTCACCCGAGGAGGATCGGTCTTGCCTCTCATGTCGGCCTCCTTCTCGATCGGCCTACCATCGGTTGCGCGAAATCAAGGCTATGCGGCGAGCACGAGGAACCGGGTCCAGATAGGGGGGCCTGGAGCGACCTGGTGGATGCCGGGGCGGTAATCGGAGCCAGTCTGAGAACGAAATCAAGGACGAAGCCGGTTTACGTTTCTGTCGGCCATAGAGTAGACTTATCCACCGCAATTCAATGGGCGCTCGCCTGCTACGGCGGATACCGCCTGCCGGAACCGGTAAGACTGGCCCATCTGGCTGCGAGTGGAAAGCTAGCTGAAACGGAGGCATGACACTTGGAACAAGAACAGGAGCAAATCAAGGCGCTTCAGGCCCGCATCGCGGACCTAATGGAGCGTCTTTGAC
>JACPRR010000106.1 GCA_016189825.1 Chloroflexota bacterium | reverse complement strand
TTTCAACCCCGTTGACGAGGTAGTCCTGAAGCAGAGGCGCCAGAAGGTACGAGCAGACGTCGAGCTGACAGAGGTCGACGTGCTGTCCCTACCCCGTCTTCTTGCGGCAGTCCAGGGCGGCCATGACGGCGCTAAGTCCGAAGAAAGGCACCAAGGCGTCTCCGATAACCGACTGATAGCTGCTCGGCCCACGGTCTCCCCAGCCGATGAGGTTCCAGAACCCGCTCATGCCCTCGGCGAAGGACCCCCACCCGCCCCGGCGCGCGTAAGGTCCGGTCTGGCCGTAGAGTGAGATGCTCACCAGGATGATGTCAGGTTTCAGCTTGACCAGCTCGTTGTAGCCCAGTCCCCACTTGTCCAGTGTCCCCGGGATGAAATTCTCCACCACGATGTCGCCACGCGAAATGAGACGCCTGGCGACGTCGATACCTTCGGGTATGTTCATATTGAGCGCCAGGCCGTATTTGTCGGCATGGAAATCGGCCCACAGCGTGCTCCGGTTGAGGCCGGGCTGGCCGTCCCGGTAAGGGGGCGATGTCCTCATGATGTCGGGATGTACAGCGCTCTCGACCAGGACGACCTCGGCGCCATAGTCGGCGAGGTACCTGGTAAGGGCTGGGCCAGCCAGGACCCAACTGAAGTCGACGACCTTGATGCCTTCCAGAGCACGTGCCATCAGACCACCCCCGCCTGGCTGTAGGCGAATAACTGCTCCTCTGTCAGGCCAAGCCCGCCGTACACTTCCTGGTTGTGCTCCCCGATGAAGGGTGCGCGCCGCCGTATCCGGGTTGAGGCCGCCGAGCTCAGCGCGAAGAACGCCGGGTAGGTGAGCGAGGCACCAAGCTCGTCATGCCGGACCGTTTGCCAGAAATCCCTGCTGGCGAGCTGCGGATTTCCCGACAGCCGGTTGATGCCGTCGATGCACCCCAGCAGGATTTTTCTCTTTTCAGACCCTTGCGCCAGCTCCTCGGTGGTCTTGGACAAGAAGAAAGGCGCGACGATTTCTTCCAGGCGCGTAAGCTGCTCCTGGCTGGTCCTGGCAAGATCAAAATGGTCCCAGTCGAAGCTGTGGAAGTACTCGTTTCCGAATCCCTCCTCAGCCATCCATTGCACGGTAGCCCTGTTGCTGGCGATGCCGACCACCCCGCCGTGTATTTGGAACAGGACATGGCCGTCCTTGCAAGGCCAGATGACCCGAGCATTGAGGTCAGGGCGCCGCACGAACGCCCACCCGCTGCGCGCCAGCAGCCGGTGCTCGGTCTGCCACCAGAACACGGCATGCTGCGTGAACCAGGGCGCGCCGGCCTGGGTTGACACGTCTACGTGCTGTCCCTGCCCGGTGGCCTGCTGGTGGTGGTTGGCCACAAGTGTTGCGGATGCGGCGTGCACTGCGGAGGCGATCCGGGCCAGGGGATAGTTGGGCTTGACAGGCGGCCGGTCCGGGTCGCCGATTCCGTACAGAAAGCCGCCAAGGGCAAGCACAGTGAGCTCGGTCGCCTTGAAGTCCTGGTATGGTCCGCTCTGCCCGAAAGGTGTGATGGAAGTCATCACCAGACCGGGGTTGATCTCCTTAAGCGACGAATAAGCCAGGCCCAGCCCGCCCAGATAGCCGGGAGGGAAGGACTCAATGAGGAAGTCGGCGCTCTTGACCAGCCTCCGGGCCAGGTCAAGCCCGTCTTTCGTCTCCAGGTTCAGTGTGACGCCTCTCTTGTTGGCATTGAGCATGAACCACCACAGGCTTTTCTCCGGATGTATCTGGTTATGGTAGAAGGGACCCGCCAGCCTGGAGGCGTCTCCGCCCGGTTTTTCCACCCGTATGACATCGACGCCAAGGTCGCCGAGTATGCGCCCGCACAGTTGGAGCTCGCCGTCCGTGAAGTCCAGCGCCCGGTACCCTCGAAGCAGGCCGTCGTTCATGGGCTTGCTAGCGGCCCTTCCACTGGGGCTTCCGCTTTTCGGCGAAGGCTTTGCCTCCCTCCAGTGCGTCTTCGGAGTTAAGCATTTCCTCGAGGTACTGGTAGCGGTTGTTGATGGCAGCTTCGAGCGGATAGTCCAGCCCTTTCATGGCGGTTTCTTTGCTGGCTTTCACCGAAAGTGGAGCGCAGCGCAGTATGTCCGCGGCCCACCTTTCCGCGCACGGGATCAGGTCCTTCAAGGGCACGACCTCATTGACCAGGCCGATGCGGCAGGCTTCTTGGGCGCTGACCTGGCGGGCGGTGAGAATAATGCCCATGGCAACCTTGAGCGGCACCTGCCGGGAGAGTCGCTGCACGCCGCCGCCGCGGGCCATCAGGCCCACAGTCGGCTCGGGGAAGCCGAACTTCGCGTGCTCGGCGGCGATGATGATGTCCGAGGCAAGCGCGATCTCGAACCCGCCGCCAAGGGCATAGCCATTGACCGCGGCGATGATGGGCTTGAAGCATTCGTACCGGTTGGTGATGCCCCCGAACCCCCCGGGGGGAGTGGGGATGGTGCCGCCCTTGAAGTTGACGGCCCGGTACTTGAGGTCGGCCCCGACACAAAATGACTTCTCGCCGGCGCCGGTAACGATGGCGACCCACATATCGGGATCGTCTCGGAAGTCGCACCAGGCCTGCCAGAACTCATCGACGGCGGGGGGATGGAGCGAGTTCATCACTTCCGGCCGGTTGATGGTGACGTAGGCAATCTTGTTCTTTTTTTCGTACTTGATGAATTCGTTGGGCATGGATCTCCTGGCGGTCGCGGTCCGATGTCTGGCGATAAGTTTTAATATACTAACATGCCGGGCCCAAAGAGAAAAAATGCGGCAAGGTAACTAATACAAACGAAGTAGTTATTGTTGCCTGGCATTATCAC
>JACPRR010000105.1 GCA_016189825.1 Chloroflexota bacterium | reverse complement strand
TCAGGGGCCGGAATGACGTTGCGCGGGAGCCTCTGGTCCGTGCTGTGTTGTGCATGCTACTGGTTCGTGCTATCTTGATACAGTTGGCCTCCGGATTGTCCTTAAGCACGAGATTGAGGGGTGAGTCGAATGGTCACGATGAATGAGAGGTCCGCCCAGGCAGGAAGCCAGCCTGCCCCGGCAACGTGGGTGCCCGTTCGCGCCCAGATGCATGATCATGCGATGACGGTTGCGGACGTTCCGGCAAGCAAGTTCTACCGGGACGCGAGTACCTTTGTTGAAACGTACCGAGATGTGGCCGCATACTATGGCGTAGACATCGCTTCGCCCGTTGGCGACGACTACAACTATGAAGTCGAGGCGATGGGTGCAAAGATGATATACGGCGAGAACTCGATGCCCACCATCGATTTCCGCGATCCTTTGATCAAGCAACCCGAGGACCTGTACAAGCTCAAGACGCCGGACTTCCGGGCGGATGGCCGCTTGCCTTACGCCCTTGAATGCATGAAGCTTCGCGGGGGGACCAGGGGAACCTTTTGCGGCGTCTTCAGCATGGCTGTAGGCCTGCGAAGCTATCCGGCCGTCGTCAAAGACATGCGGAAACGGCCCGAGTTCGCCCATGACCTTTTCACCTTCATAGTCGACCGAGTGCTGATTCCCTACTTGAAAGTGCAGAGAGAAGACTGCGGAATAAGCGCCGCTAACGGGTCCGAGGCCTGGGTGTCTGTTCCCAGCCTCTCCGTCAAGGAGATGCACGAATGGATACTCCCGTACTACAAGCGGCTGGTGAGCAAGGCGGCGGACTTCGGTGTTCGAGTGGTGCCGGGAGGTGGGGACTATTCAGAAGAGGACCCCGCCAAGTTCGATCCGGAGGTGGTGAAGGGCGCTTTCGACTTCCAGATGTTCTCCCGCGGCGGTAACTTCCTCACCCTGGGGATGGGCGCCTGGCATCTCCACCCGCTGGAGGTGGTGAGGGAATACACGGCCCCGTACAGGGCGCGAGGGACGAGGATCACGATCACGGCGGGTGTTAATGCGCGCATCCTGCGTGACGGCCCGGTGGAAAAGATTGTCAGTGTGGTCAAGCGCTATGTAGATGCTTTTGCACGAGACCACGACCTGATTATCCTGCTGGCGAATATCCCCGCCGATACTCGGCCGGAGCACGTGCATGCCGCCATTGCGGCCACGCACACCTACGGCAGGATACCCATCGCGGGCAACCTGGAAGGAATCGATTTCAGGGCGCCCCAGCGAGAGACGTACCAGCAATGGAGGACGCAACAGCCTCGCGCGGCTCGCTGAACGGACCACTGCCCATCTTTTTCGGTTGGTGGGAATACAGGACGACCCCGGCGGATCCTGACTCGCACCGGGGTCGTCCTATCTTGCCAAACCGTCGCCCGCTATCGATGCTCGGCCATATCGGCGAACTGTGTTGGGAAGGAAACTTCCAGCGGCTGCTTGAGATTGAACTTCACCTTGGGCCCAACCGCTATTACCGCTGGCACCTGGCCAAAACTGATAGCGGTGCGGGTATCAAGTGCCATTTTGATCATCTGCGCCGTCAAGTCCTGCCGCTTTTTGGCGTCGATTTCGGATAGCGCCGCATACACCACCTTGTCCAGGTCGGGCGTATAAACTTCAGTGGCGGTTTCGGTCTTGCGGCCCCCCAGGCGGTAGACGCTCTTGCTTCCATAGATGCTCTCAAGATTCGAGACAACCGGACTAATGTAGGCCGTCTGCAAACTGGTTATCTGGCCGACAAGCGGGTCAGCGGGCTCAGCGCGCCACCTTACCAGGTTTGCCGCGTCGATAGGGAGGATTTCCGCGTTCGCCCCTATTTGCCTCCAGTAGAATTGTACTGACTCAGCAAGCTTGGACACATACTCCATGCCTGCTTGTACGAACACATGTATCTTTAGACCGCTAAAGCCGTTAGGATAACCGGCCTGTTTCAATAGCTCCTTTGCCCTGGCCGGGTCAAACTTGTAAAGGTCCTTCATGTACTTTACCCAGTAGTCGCTATCAACCCCTTCCTGGCCGTACAATACTCGCGGCGGCATAATAGGCAGGGCTTTGCCATAGAACAAGGTCTTTGAGATCTCGTCCTGATTGATAGCGATCTGCAACGCCTCGCGCACCCTCACGTCCGAAGTCGGCAGGCCCTTGGCCCGCGGGTCGTAAGTGCCATGAAACAGAAAAGCGCCCTGAGCCGCCAGCAGCGAGTACGTGGTGTAGCCGGCCTTCTCAAGCGCAACCGTGTCATCCAGCGAGACGTTAGTCACGTCCAGGTCACCTGCCTTCAACATTACCACGCGAGTGGCAGGGTCCGGGACGACCACTACAGTGAGTGTCTTGAAGGCCGGAACCCGAAGCCAGTAGTTTTCGTTGGCCGTGTATTGGACGGAGTCCGCGGGGACATACTTGGTCATTTTCCAGGGGCCAGATCCATTCGGGTTTTTCATGAAATAGTCGAGCCCGTTCTTGTTGATGTAGTCCATGGGCATTACCAGCCCCTGGGACGGAGTGGGGTCACTCATACTGGATGGAAGGAAAGGCGACGGGCTATTGGTGAACACGCGCACCGTGTAGTTGTCCACCAGTTCCACGCGCTGAACGGCATTCCGCACGTTCGCCATGATGGCATCCTTGCCCATGTACCGTTCGATACTGAACTTGACGTCTTTCCCCGTCAAGTCACTGCCATCGTGGAACTTGACTCCCTTGCGGACCTGGAAAGTCCAGGAGAGACCATCTGGAGCTATCTCCCATTTCTCAACGACGCCGGGCGCCAGCCTGCCC
>JACPRR010000094.1 GCA_016189825.1 Chloroflexota bacterium | reverse complement strand
GACTACATCCAACGCAACCGAGCGCGCATGGACTATGCGAAGTTCCGGGCAGAGGGACTGTGCACCTCAACCGGGGTCGTCGAGGCGGGATGCAAGGTAGCCATCGGGGCCCGCTACAAACGCGCCGGCATGCACTGGACCGTTGCCGGAGCCGACGCTATTATTGCCCTCCGCTGCTGCAAGCTTTCCGACCGGTTCGATGATTTCTGGAAACGACGCTCAGCCCCCGTGCCTGTTGAACCCATCCCACAAAACTGACGTGCACCCCGGATGGGCCCCTCCTCAAGAGAGGATGGGCCCGATTCCTAATCATAGTCAAGGTGTTTACACGAATATGGGTACGAGAACCAGTGTGATCGTAGACAGCAGCTTGACGAGAACGTGAAGCGAAGGTCCCGCAGTGTCCTTGAACGGGTCGCCTACTGTGTCGCCGACAACGGCTGCAGCGTGCGCCAGAGTGCCTTTTTTGATCGGGTTGCCTGCTTCGTCCTTTAGTTCGCCACTCTCGATCATCTTCTTTGCGTTATCCCAGGCACCGCCTCCATTGTTCATGTAGCTGGCGACGAGGATGCCGGCGATGGTGCCCACCATGAGGAACGCTCCGATGACCATTGGTGAGTCAAACCGGTAGCCGCTGAACTCGGGGACAAGCCTGAAAATGAGCCCTACCATTATCGGCGCCAGTACCGGCATGAGCCCGGGAACTATCATTTCGTGCAACCCTGCTCTGGCGGTGACGTCGACTACCCTTGCGTAGTCGGGACGAGAGGTGCCGGCCATGATGCCCGGGTTGTCTCTGAACTGCTGGCGGACCTCCTCGATGATCTTCGAGGCCGTCTTGCCGACCGCCTTAATAGCGGCGGAGGCGAAGAGGAAGACCAGCATTGCCCCGAGAAGGGCACCGACGAATACCTCCACGCGCGATATGTCTATCGTCTTCGGCCAGGCGGGGTTCAGGAAGGTGACGGTGTCCAGGTACGCCTGGAAGAGGAGGAACGCCGCGAGGCCGGCGGAGACCATCGCATAGCCCTTGGTCAAGGCCTTGGTAGTGTTGCCCACCGCATCGAGCCTGTCCGTGATGGCGCGGACCTTGCCCCCGACGCCCGCCATCTCGATGATTCCGCTTGCATTGTCGGTAATCGGACCGAATGTGTCCATGGCCAGTATGAAGGGGCAGGTCATCAGCATCCCCATGGTCGCGGTCGCGATACCGAACACGGCGCCGCCCTCAAGGCCGGTCTTGCTTCCCAGGAAGTAGGCCAGCAGCAGGGAGATGCCGATGGTCAGCGCCGTGGCAAGCGTCGTCTCGAAGCCCACTGCCGTGCCGGCCACGATGTTCGTCGCCGGCCCGGTCTTAGAAGCCTCGGCGATCCCCTTGACCGGACCGTACCGGGACTCGGTGTAGTATTGGGTGATGAACACCACGACGACGCTGGCCAGGATGCCGATTGCTCCGGCGGCGAACAGCCAGTAGTTGTCCATCATAACCTTTGACACCAGGAGCATGAATACAAGGGACAGTGCGATGGAGAGGAAATACCCCCGGTTCAGGGCGTTCATGGGGTTTTCGTCTTCGCGGCCCCTGACAGACAGGATTCCGAATATGCAGGCGATGATGCCGAAGGCGCGCACAACGAGTGGGAACAGGACCCACAGGGGATTGGTCAGGCCGGTCGCGATGTAGACACCGAGGCCGAGTATCATGGCGCCGATGTTCTCGGCGGCGGTCGATTCGAAGAGGTCGGCGCCGCGGCCCGCGCAATCGCCGACGTTGTCACCCACGAGGTCGGCAATGACTGCTGCGTTGCGGGGGTCGTCTTCCGGTATCCCGGCCTCTACTTTGCCCACGAGGTCAGCCCCCATGTCAGCAGCCTTGGTGTATATGCCTCCGCCAAGCTGAGCGAACAGGGCGACGAAACTGGCTCCGAACCCGAAGCCAACTATCAAGTGCGGAGTATAGCCGGGGTTGCCCCCGTACGCGTAGTAGATGGCGTACACGCCGAGGAGGCTGAGGGCCACCACCAGGAAGCCGGATACCGCTCCGCCGCGGATCGCCACGGTGATGGCCTCGCGGAGGCCGCCCTTCGCCGCGGCGGCAGCGCAACGCAAGTTGGACCGGACCGAGATGTACATGCCGATGATGCCGGAGACGGCGCTGCACGCCGCTCCTAAGAGGAAGGCGACGCCCGTCCTCCAGGCGATGCCAAAGGATGTGACCTTGTATTGTTCTTCGAGGATTCTTGGATCGGTGAGCATGCCGACCACGATGGCGACGACGATCGCGGCGAGGATGGAAAGGATTGCGATGGTTCGATACTGGCGCTTGATGAAGGCTACTGCACCTTCCAGGATGCGCCCGGCGATATCCTGCATAGCGGGTGTCCCGGCATCGCGCCGGAGCACATCCCGTATGAGGAAAAGGGCGAAGAGTACGGCGAGGCCGCCTGACAAGGGTACCATCCAGACCAGATTCATACTATCTCCTTTCCTCAGGTATGACTTGCTTGAAAAAGCGGTGGTAGTATAGTCGAGGCCTCCGGTCGTGTCAAAGGACACCCGGCGAAAGGCTTGACATACCAGTTATAGTGTATGGTGTCTATAACCGGCGGGAACAGAATAAATAACGGGAGTTCAAGGAGGAAACCAGCAGTGAAGATCCGCGAGAAGGTGCTCATCATGTTTGGCATGGCGGATGAAGTGGGGGTCCAACGGCTGAAGGAAGAGGTAGAAGTGGTGGTGGTAGTCCCGACGCTCGATGAAGCAAAACTGCTCAAGGAAGTGGCTGATGCCGCTGTCATTGTTGTGGGGCCCCCACCTGTTGCCCGTGAGGCCGTCCACGATGTCACGACCAAGATGATTCAAACGGGAGAGAAGTTGAAGGCCGCCGTGATGATAGGTCGCCCGGGCGACCTCCTGGATTTCCGGCTGGCGACATCTCGCGGCATGGTAGTCTTGACTTCCGGGTTGCACGGGCCTACGGTGGCCGAACATTCTCTCGCCCTAATGCTTTGCGCGGCCAAAAGGATCCAATACCTGGGAGAGGAGTTTCGAAGGGGAAGATTCACTTACAACATGCGCCTTGCCTGGCGCGGAGACGAACTGACGGGCAAGACCGCCGGGCTCGTTGGTTTTGGCAACATCGGCCGTTGCCTGGCTGCGAAACTGAAGTACGGTTTCGATATGAAAGTCCTGGCATACGATCCTCACGTCATGCTCCACCAGGCAGACGAGATCGGTGTTACCCTTGTAGATAGGCTTTCCACGCTCCTGGCAGGTGTGGACTTTGTCTTTTGCCAGGCCCAGCTCACCGGGGAGACGCGACATATTATCGGCAGCAAAGAACTTGCCCAGATGAAACGCACCGCGTATTTGGTAAATACGACCCCGGGACTAGTCGATGAGCAAGCCCTGACGGAAGCGTTGCAGAAAGGCATTATCGCCGGCGCAGGGATTGACGTGTACGATCCAGATCCTCCCGAGGACCCGGTCAACAACCCTCTGTTCGCAATGCCTAACGTGGCCTTGACGCCGCACATGGCTGGGTTTGGGAAAGACCACTTCAGGCGTGTGGCTCTGGACCAGGCCACACAGATAATCGCGTTTTTGCGAGGCGAGAAGCCCCGCTATGTTCTTCCTGTTCCTCTCGAAATGACAAAGGAGTTGTCATGAAATACAAACAGATGGGGAGGACCGGTCTCAAGGTTTCTGAACTGTGCCTGGGAACTGCGACTTTCGGCAGCCAGGTAGCGGAGGCAGACGCGATTAACCTTCTGGATGCTGCGCTGGACGCGGGCATAAACCTGTTTGACACCTCTACATCGTACCCTCCCCCGGACGGAAAAAGGTCGGAGGAGATCATCGGCAAGGCATTCAAGAACAAACGTCATTCAGCTATTCTGATAACAAAAGTGGCAAACAGGACCGGTCCGGGCGTCAATGACATCGGGCTGTCGCGGAAGCACATCATGGAGACGGTCGAGGCCAGTCTGCAGCGTTTGCAGACCGACTATATCGATCTCTATTGTCTTCACCTTCCGG
>JACPRR010000011.1 GCA_016189825.1 Chloroflexota bacterium | reverse complement strand
GGAGCGAAGCGACGCTGGGCTGACAGTCAGTTTAACTTATTGTGGAGTGGCTTTTCAAGGTCTGTCTGCTCCTCTCCTTTCTCTGAAACTAGGCTTTCTATCTTTCTTGCTGATGTCGGCTTGCGTCGCATGGAGTCTCCTCTGAGCTCGATACGGTAGGCACGGTGGAGGAGGCGGTCGCATATGGCGTCGGCCAGGGTGGCGTCGCCGATGGCGGGGTACCAGTCGGGAATGGGGCACTGGCTGGCGACCACGGTGGCGCCGGTGTCATAGCGACCTTCCACCACTTCCAGCAGGTCCCGCCGCTCGACCTCTGACAGCGGGGTGAGGAGGAAATCGTCCAGTATGAGAAGTTGCACCTTGATTATCCTGTCGAGCGCTTTAAGGTGGGAGCCGTCCCCGCGGGCTTGCTGCAGGGTTTCGAAGAGTCTCGGCGCCCTGGTGTAAACTACCGTGTACCCGGTGCGGGCGGCGGAGTTACCCAGGGCGCAAGCGATGTAGGACTTCCCGATACCGGTTGGGCCGGTGATCAGGACATTACGGTGACCGATCAGCCACTGGGCGCCGGCCAGTTCCAGCATGACCTGCTTGGATAATCCCCTGGCGTGGGCGTAGTCGATGTCCTCAAGTGCTGCCGGCTGCCTCAGCCTGGCTTTTCGGAGCAAGCGCCCCAGGCGCCGGTTGTCACGATAGGCTTTTTCATCCTGGACCAGAAGCCCGACGAAATCGGCATGGGAGAGTTCGCCATGCCCGGGATTTGCCAGGCGCTGGCTGAGTCCCCGGGCCATGCCGAAAAGCTTCAGGGAGTTCAGTATGGCTATGGTCTGCTCATTGAGCATAGAAGTGTTCTTCCTTTCCTAGTTGTAGAATTCCTGGCCCCGGATGTTGTCGTGAGGGGGCAGGAGTTTTGGTTGCTGCTCGGTCTCTGGCCCCGGCTGCCGGTCCAGGCCCGAGGTCAGTATGGAGCGCATTGACCGGTAGGAGCAGGTGTTGAACTGGAGCGCCCTCCTGGCGGCGGCTTCGACACGAGACGGCTCATATTCGCGGGTCAGGCGCATGATGCCCAGGCAAGCGCGATAAGCCTGCTCGGGATAGAGACGAGACCCCAGGAGTTTCTCCACCAACTGGGCGGTAGCCGTTCCCGTTTTGCCGGCCCACTGGATCAATCGGGAGGGCGTCCACTCGGCATAGGCGCGGTGCTGTGGCGGCATGTGCTCCTTGAGGGTGGTGTGACCACCACGGATATAGGACCGGGCATGGGCCGCCACCCGCTCCGCCTTGAAAAAGGCTTCCACCGTAGTGGCCGTGAGGCGGACATCGAGTCTCTCCCGCAGCAGATGGAAGGGCACGCTGTAGTAGTGGTGGCCCACCTCAATGTGGTAATCGATATTGACCCCTGCCTGGCGCCATTCGGCATATTCATATGGCCGGGACGGCAAAAGCAGGGCACAGGGGCGATCCAGACTTTCGAAGAGCTCCTGACGTGATCTGCGCACCCGGCGCAGGGGCCGGGTGTTGAGCCGTTCCAGGCACGCGCCTATCGCCGCATTGTGCTCAGCCAGGCTGTAAAAGGTACGCCGGCGCAGCACCGCCAGTATCCAGCGCTGGGCTATCAGCACCCCGGCCTCCACTTTGGCTTTATCTCGGGGATGGCCCGGCCGGGCGGGCAGGACCACGCAGCCATACTGTTCCGCCATGTCGGCATAGGTCCGGTTCACCTCAGGCTCATAGAAGCACGGGTCGTGGACCCCGCTCTTGAGATTGTCCGGCACCAACAGCCGGGGCGCACAGCCGAAGTACTGGAAGGCGCGGACGTGGGAGCCGATCCAGTTGGGCAGTGTCTGGGAGAGGGTCGCCTCAGCGTAGGTGTAGTTGGAGGCCCCCCAGACAGCCACAAATAGCTGGGTGGAGACGATCTCACCGGTGGCCCGGTCTATGAAGGACAGGCCGTCGCAGTAGTCCACAAACACCTTCTCCCCCGCCCGGTGCTCCTGGCGCATGCAGTAATCCAGCTTGCTTCGCCACCGGTGGTAATACTCGCAGAACTGGGTGTACTGGTAGCCATCGGGGTGTTGCTCCCGGTATTCCAGCCACAACTGGGTCAGCGTCAGGTTTACGTTGCGGTAGGCGCGCAGTTGGTTGTAGATGTAATCACAGTCCGGCGGTGGGCGCCGGACCGAGCTTGGCAGATGCTCCGTGGGGAACAGAAGGGCATCCACCTCAACTTCAATGAGCGATGTCACGTCAGGCCACCTTAACCCAGCCGCCTCAGCCCTCCTTATGTAGTCAGCCACGGTGCTCCGGGCCACGTTGCAGCTCTGTGCTATCTGCCTTTCACTGAAGCCACAGGCATGCTTGAGTCGTAGGATTTCCTTAGTCTTGCGCATAGGCAATCTCCTGTTAGTCATAGAATCGGCTCCTTTTTCCGCCGATTCTATGGCTTCTTATTGCCCAGCGCCGCTCCTCTACCCCATCCGTTCAGGGGGTGGCCGATTTACTCCGAGACACCGGCCGGTTTAGTCCGAGACGGTGGCCGATTTGCTCCGTGCACGCGGCCGATTTGGTCCGAAAAACGCACCCGCGAGCCGGTAGCGCCGCTGAAGCTGTACCTGGATGAGAATATTCCGGCGCTGGTGGCCGGGGAATTGCGAAAGCGCGGTTTCGATGTGCTGAGCGCGCACGAGGTGGGGATGCTGGGCGCGAGAGATGAAGACCAGTTGAACTACGCCTCCGC
>JACPRR010000102.1 GCA_016189825.1 Chloroflexota bacterium | reverse complement strand
TAATTCGCCGGCGACCGCCTGCGCCAGCGCCGGATTGGAGCGAGTCGAAAGCAGTCTCGCGCTTGCAGGTAAAGGGGCCTTCCCTGTCACCGTTTTCGCTCCCTCCGGCCGCGCTAGGGCGCCGGAGCGCTTGTCCCAGTAGTCTGAGAACGGCTCTGGTCGAGAAGCTGCCTGACTTCATCATCGGCGGTTTGCGAAAAATCGCGGTAGAACATCCCGACGGCCCAGAAGTCGGTTGGTGTCGTTAGACAGAAGACATCGTCGGCTACCCTTCGCAGGTTAGAACAGGACTCGCGCGAGGCGACTGGCGTGGCAACGGTGATCGACCTGGCGCCCCTGTTGCGGGCGCTCAGCACTGCGGCTTCCACCGAGGAGCCGGTTGCGATGCCGTCGTCAACGATGACAACCGATTGGCCCTTCAACTCGAGCGGCGTGTGTTTTCCCCGGTACTTTCGCTCCTCATCTTTGGCTTCGGTCGTCCGGAGCTCCGTCTCCCGTGCCAGGTATTCTGCGGTGACGCCGAGCTGCCGGATAATCTCTTCACGCAACACCTTCGCCCCATCGGCGGAGACTGCGCCCAGTGCCAACTCAGGGTTGCCCGGAGTCCGCAGCTTCTTGATAACGATCACATCCATGGGAACATGCAGCGCGGAGGCGACCTCGAACGCGAGTGGAACACCACCCCTGGTGAGGCCAAGCACCGCAGAGAACTTGTCCCCGCGCCGGAGCAGCGCAGATGCGAGCTCCTTGCCGGCAACGCGCCGGTTCTCGAATATCTTCTCTCCCGGTGGCCGCCACTGGTACATAGGTACCTCATGACCTCCCTCGATTCAAGTCTAACACTCCAGCGGCCTTGCGACGCTACCTTCCAGGACGCACAACGAGTACCGGCACGTCACCCGCCTGCAGCATCTTCTCGGTAACTCCACCATAGACGAACTCGGCGACGCCGGATAGTCCGTGGGTCGATAGCGCCACCAGGTCGATTTCGTTCGACCTGGAGTATTGGAGGATGACAGCCGCCGGGGGGCCCGCGCCGGCGTCCCGTTCGACCGTGATGCCTTTCTGGCGCAGGGAGTCGCCTACCTGGTCCAGGTAATCAATGTGGGAGAGAATCTGCTTCGCCTGCTTTCCGGGCGTGACCAGAGGCAGGTACGCGAATTCAACTCCGGGCGCAATCAGCCAGGGGCGAGGCGGCGCCTCGACGTGGAAGAGCACGACCGACGCCCCGAAGAGGCGGGCGATTTCCGCGGCGTACGGGACCGCGGCTGCGCCGGGCTCCGAGGTATCCAGGGGCAAGAGTATCTTCCTGATTGGCGGCCTATCGCCGTCGCCTGGAGCATGAGGTCCCTTCACCAGTAGCACCGGAATGTATGATGACTGGAGCACCTTTGACGCTACATTCCCAAGAGGCCATTGCGACTGCCCGGTGCTTCCGCGCCCTGAAAGGGCGATGAGTCCGGCATCCTCATGCGAAGCTACATGGAGAATCTCGGCTGCCGCATTGCCGGTGACCACCGAGCTTCGTATGCCGCGGCCTCGGTAGCCCTTTCTTGCCAGGTCCTCCTGGACGCGCGACACTGCCCGGTCCAGGTATGCCTGGTACAGTTGGGGCCTTTCCTCCCTCGCCTCGGACACTCCGACGAGAATGACCTCGGCTGAGGACCTCGCGGCAATGGCGACGGCATAAGGGATGGCGAACTCAGCCCGGTCGGAGCCATCGAGCGGCACCAGAATCCTTTCAAACATGGCCGTCCTTCGTGCATATGGTGGCACCTGAGGGCCACCTATGCTTTCAGTATACCACCGGCGCCGGTCGCCTCCTGGCGCAGACCGGTCACAGATGGGAAAGTGGCTTCAGTGCTACAATAGGCATGCCATACGGATGGTATTGGTACCAGGTTGCGCAAATAACTGTTACGTAGGAGAGATTCCTCGACAAGCTCGGAATGACACATTTGTCACCCTGAGCGAAGTCGAAGGGTCTCTTCCCGAACATGATGCGGACTATTGCAACTTAGTGTTAGTATCCTCTTGGAGTGTGCTGTGGGAAGCATGCCGGCGAAGATAAGACGGATCGGTGTTCTCACCAGCGGTGGCGATGCTCCGGGGATGAACGCTGCCATCAGGGCAGTCACGCGTGCGGCGGTGGACAAGGGTTGGGAGGTGAGCGGGGTCCGCCAGGGCTACGCGGGCCTGATAGCGAATGATGTGGTGCCACTGGGGGCGAGGAACGTTGGAGGCATCCTCCAGCGGGGAGGAACAATCCTCGGCAGCTCGCGAAGTCCGGAGTTCAAGACGCCCGAGGGCCGGCGGATAGCGCTGAGGGTCCTCGAGGACAATGGGGAGGATGCGCTTGTCGTCATCGGCGGAAATGGCTCGCAGTCGGGCGCCGCTGAGTTGATGCGAATGGGTTTCCCTGTGGTCGGCATCGCCTCGACCATTGATAACGATCTGTACGGGTCCGACGTATGCCTCGGCGTTGATACGGCGTTGAACATAGCGCTCGAGGCAATCGACCGGCTGAAGGTCACCGCCTCCTCGCACCATCGTGCGTTCGTTGTCGAAGTCATGGGCAGGGACTGCGGGTATCTCGCACTCATGGCAGGGATAGCCGGGGGATCGGAAGTCATCATCATCCCGGAGGTAGAAACTGACCCCGAGGCGATAGCGGCTGAACTGACTGCGGTCTACGAAAGAGGCAAGCCACATGCGATGATTGTGGTGGCTGAAGGAGCCAAGTACAACGCCGACCGTTTGGGCCACTATTTCGCCGGTCACCAGAAGCGGCTTGGATTCGAACTCAGGATTACCGTTCTAGGTCACGTCCAGCGTGGGGGCGCCCCAGGGGCGGCCGATCGGCTGCTCGGGACGCAGATGGGTGTGGCGGCGGTGGAACATCTAGCCAGAGGTCAGCACGGGGTGCTTGTCGGGTTGAGGGATGGACGCATCGGCGCGACGCCGCTCGAAGAGGTGGCAGCCAACAAGAAGACGCTTGACACCGCGCTGCTGCGTCTGGCCTACATACTGTCTCGATGAAATCCCCTGGGTCAGCTCTCGTGGCAGGTGCACTTTAAGCTTCGACCATATCGACTGCATGGTAGCGCTCTTCCGCCCTTGCTCTTTCGTAGATAAGTTTCGCCGTCGCCACATCCTCAATAGCCACGCCGGTGGAATCGAACACAGTCACCGCCGAGGGGCGCCGCTCAAACACCTTTTTGCCGGAAACGATGTCGCCGAGGGTAGCGAAGATACTCTCGACTTTGAATAGTCCCTTGCTCACCGGCACGTTGATCTCCCCTGATCTTGACGCCTGGACAATCTCGTCGACAACGACGACCGCATTGTTCAGGATCGAAGGGTCCAGTTCTTCTTTGCCGGCAGCATCGGCGCCGATGGCGTTGACATGCGTTCCAGGGCGCACATGCTCTTTCATCAGCACGGGCTCGTGGGCAGGGGTCACCGTGCACACGATGTCGGACTCTGCCGCATCGGCGAGGGACGCGGCCCGGATACGTGTCTTGGGGAATGCCTTGATCAAACGATCGGTTGCCGCCGGGCTGCGGTCGTATGCCCTGACCTCTTGCAAGTCAAAAAGCGACAGGTGGGCCATGAGTTGTGTGTGCGCCTGGCGGCCGGCTCCAATGAGCCCAAGGGTGCGAGAGTCGCGGCGCGCCAGGTACTTGGATGCCACGGCGGCTGCTGCCCCAGTCCTGTATGCGGTCAATTCTGTAGCATCCATGATGGCCAGAGGATAGCCAGTTGAGGGGTCGTTGTAGATCAGAATCGCCATGACGGTGGGGAGGTTGCGCGAGGGATTGTCGGGATGAACGTTGACCCACTTCAATCCTGCTCCGCCCGGGATCGCGGCCGGCATGGCCCGGAAGTCACCGCGCTCCACCTGGACATAGGCTTTAGGGGGCATGGCCGCCTTCCCGTTGGCCCAGTCCGCGAAAGCTTTCTCCACCACCTCGATTACTTCTGGCATGTCTATCAATTCTTTGACGTCTTTCGCTGTGAGTATGAGCGTGGGCACGTATGGATGGCTCCTTTCAAGGGTGGTGGCGTCCCCGGTCGCATGACTTTATCGGCTTGATGAAGGCTCTGTCAAGATGGCTGCGGTGGGGCTGCTACCGGGTCGTCAGCCCATTCAATTACAGTGCTCGACAGCACCTTTTCAATCGCTGATTCCAGGGCAGCCTGCCGCGGATGTCGTATGTCGAGCAGGGTCGGGAGCACCCGGTCATCAGCCGACTTCAAGAACTGGCACTGGCTGCGAAAGGAGAGAGTGGTGTAGCGTTCACCGCCATAGACCAGGTAGTCCAGGCTTCGCAGATATGGGCCGAGCTGCTCCTGGGCGTGGGCGCACACCCGGGTGAAAAAAGACTCCATCTGCTTTTCACGGTGTCTCTCGAAGCGATGGGCTGAAGACCCTCCCTGGCGATGCCGGGCGTGTACCAGGCCGGTGCCCACCTTGCTCCCCAACATTGTTTCTCCCTTGAACACGCCGATCGCATACTCTCCGAGCCTGATGATTATGAGGCCGATCAGGCGCTCCCTGTCCACCAGCGTGTGCAGGGCAGCAACGTCGGCGCCGCTTGAGACCATGTCTTCCGTGACCGGGAAGGGCGGGATCACCAGGTAGCCGTGGTCGCGGCCCCAGAAAACGGCTCCGCCGGTATGGGAGTTGCTGACGCTCGCCGCGAATCCCTCGGGGGCAGAAGAGAGGCCGGACACGAGCCGGATGACCTTTTCGAGCTGTGCTGGGTCGGAGCCCTCCCTGAAATACATGGTAGTACTTACTACCTGGCTGGCAGCCAGATTATCGAGCAGGCGCAAGGTCCTCCGCCTGGAGAGGACGCTCCTGCGCATTTGCATTGACATTGCCAGTACCGCCGCCTTTCCTACGACCGCACCGAGAGGGTAACCATGGTAACGCCATCGCCGCCTTCGCCTCTGCCGCCGGGGCGGAATGATTTCACCAGGGGATGGGTCGCCAGGAGGTCCCTGGCGATCTGGCGGACGGCGCCCGTGCCAAACCCGTGAATCACTCGTACCTCAGGCAGGTGAGCGAGGAATGCTTCATTCAAATATGCGTCCAGCTCGGGCTCGACCTGCTCCGCTCGCCTTCCCCGCAAATCCAGCTCCAGCGACGACAACCCGGTCCGTGACCCCCTGCGTACCACGGCGAACTGTCGGGCCTGTTCCCCTTCCTCCGGGCGTCTTTCGACTTCCTGGCTGTCCAGTTTCAATCGCACATTGCCTACCTGCGCCTCGACCTGGCCTTCCGGGTCGGGAGCCGCGGTGACTGTCCCCCATACGCCGACGTCACCCAGCCAGACGCGGTCTCCCACGGAAAGCGGCTCCACCGCGGCCATGGCGGGAGCCTTCTTCTGCGCCAGGGGCGTCTCCACGGAAAGATTGTCGGCAGAGAGTCTTTCATGGAAAGCTGCCATCGTTCTCCTGGCGCGCTCAACCGCTTTCTTCGATGTCGCTTTCTTGAGCTCGGCCGACGCCAGGCGAATCTGACGGCGAAGATCGGCCGCCTCCCGGAACAACCTGGTCTTCACTTCTCGGAACGAGGCTTGTTCTTGTTCACGGAGCGTTTGCATTTCAGCCTCGAACGCCACTCCTCTCGATTCCATCTCCTGCGCTGCCCGCTGAAGATCGGCCCGAAGCTCCGCCGCCTTCTGTCTTTCTGCCGTCAGGTCACGCAATACCGCTTCGACTTCCCAGGCAGCCTTAGATTGCATCTCTCTTGCGGTGAGGATCAATTCCTGTGGCAAGCCGAGCCTCGCGGCGATCGCCAGGGCGTTGCTCGACCCCGGCACACCGAACGTGAGGTGATAGGTAGGCTTGAGGCTCTGAGGGTCGAAATCGAACGAGGCGTTCCGCATCCCGGGGGTCGTTTGCGCGGCTATCTTGAGATCGTTGTAGTGAGTTGTGGCGACAGACATCACGCCCCTGTCGCAGAAGTGGAGGAGGATCGCCCGCGCCAGGGCAATGCCTTCGCTTGGGTCGGTGGACGTGCCAAGCTCGTCAAGCAACACCAGGCTTCTTCCCGTACAGCCTTCGATGATGCGCACGATGTTCCCCATATGCCAGCTAAACGTTGATAGCGTCTGCTCGATGCTCTGCTCATCACCGATATCCGCGAAGATACTGTCAAACACCGGGAGGCATGTGCCTTCGCCGACGGGGACCGGAAGCCCCGCCTGCACCATCACTGCGAGCAGCCCGATCGTCTTGAGCGCAACGGTTTTGCCCCCGGTGTTGGGGCCGCTGATAACGAGGACGCGGTATTTGTCTCCCAGGTTGAGGGACAGGGGCACAACTTCGCCGGTGAGCAAAGGGTGGCGCGCGTTGACGAACCGCAGGGCGCCGGCTTTTTGCCCTGCGGCGGCTTCTGTTCCCTTGGCGCCAGCGATGAAGGGCTCGATGGCCCTGGCCTTCTCAGCATATCTTGCCTTCGCCAGAGCAATATCCAACTG
>JACPRR010000010.1 GCA_016189825.1 Chloroflexota bacterium | reverse complement strand
GGATTCTTCCCCTTCGCAGAGCTCAGGGTCAGAATGACAACAACTCTTTTTCATAACAGTGATAATGCCAGGCAACAATAACTATTTCGTTTGTAATAGTACAGGCGAACTATTCCGGCCGACAAACTTATGTGGGCGCCGTCCGAACGGCCTCGCCTATTCCTTGTGCTTGATATCGGCAGCCCAGGTGGTGAAGTAAGGACTGGCCAGTGGAAGCGACCAACTGCTGATATCCATGCCCGGCGCTACGGCAAGCAGGGACGGGGCAGAACATATCTGGAAACCGACGTAGGTTTCGTGCGTCGCTTTGATGGCCTGGGCTATCAACTCCTTCCGCTTCATCGGGTCCGGCTCGCTGTATATGGCCTTGATCAACTTGTCCACCTCGGGGAGTGCGGTGCCGAGCAGTGGATTGGGTCCAGTACTGGCGAAGCCACTCTCAAGGCCCCTAGGCGCCGAGTTCCCCGCCGTGAAGCGCATGAAACCATGGTTCGCCAGCAGTTGCTCCTGCGCAGCCGCGGGATCACCTGCATTCCATAATACACCACATGTCAACCCCCGGGGTCGACCCGGCGACACTGCGGCGGGGGATTGCGCCCGGGCGGTGGGCTTCCAACCAGACCTCTCTGCTTCTTCAGACCAGCCCGCTGGCCAGCGCGGCGGCCAGCAGGACCAGGAGAACAGACACCAGCCGCCGGATGGCCGTCATGGTCACCTTCTTCAAGAAGCGGCTGCCCAGATAGGTGCCCAGGAAGGCGGCCGTAGTTGCGGCGATGACTACTCCCATGCTGCCGGAGGCGCCGAAGAAGCTCTCGCGGATCGGCCCCATCCCGTAAACTGTCAGCCGCGACATGTCTACCATGAACGCCGCCACCGAGCCCGTGCCCACGAAAGCCGCGGAGTCCAGACCGGCCCGGGCGAGAAAGGCGGAGCGCAGCGCGCCCTGATGTCCCGACAGCCCACCAAAAAACCCGGAGAGGACGCCCCCCAGGGGCACGTACCGCCGATCGATCTCCCAGCGCGAGACCGCCGGAGATAGCTCCATGGCGGCGAACCCGGCGATGAGCGCCGACAGGACCAGCTTGACCACCGTGACGGAGAACTCTCTCGACCCCAGATGGTAGACGGCCACAGGGGTGATGCCGGCGATCCGGGAAAGGAGCAGGGCGCCTCCGATGGCCGCCGCAGCCGCGGGCAGCCCAAAGAGGAACGCCACCCGCCAGTTGGCATGCCGTCCCACAAAGCCGATACGGAAGACGTTGTTCGCCAGGTGGACTACGGCCGCCGAAGCGACCGCCACCGGCACCGGGAAGAACATGGCGAACACCGGCACGAGGAGTGTCCCCAACCCGAACCCAGAATACAGGGCCATCCCGGCCACCAGGAGTGCTGCGACTGTCACCACGGCGTATTCCATGTATCTCCTTTCACATTGAGGGCCGGCGGTCTTCGAACAACTCTCCGAAAAGCTCGCGTACCTTCTCCCTGGAAAGCGCCAGGGCATCCCGCCCGGCGGGGGTTATCGAGTAGACGCGGCGGAAACGCCCCTGCACGAGCTGCCGCTCCGAGATGAGGTAGCCGGAGCGTTCCATGCCGTGGAGGATGGGATAGAGCGTGCCCGGACTCAAGCGATAGCCGTGGCGGCCCAGCTCCTCGATTATCCACAGGCCGAAAATCGGGCCTCCGGCGGCATGGTGGAGGATGTGAAGCCGCACAAAGCCGCTGTAAAGGTCCTCTGTTCGCACAGCCACCATTATATCGCCTACCGATAACGTAATGCAACAGCGGTTCGAGCGCTGGTACCCACTGTTGCCCACGAGTCCCCCGGCCTCTTGCGTCGCAAGCCGTGTGAGCCTTAGTATTGCATCAACTAGCCTGAGACATTGTCGCTCGATATTCGCCCTTTTGCTTGGACTGTCGATCTAGGCTGGCGGTAAACTCAGCAAGAAAGAGTGAGGGACGAGTGAAGCATCGCCCTGTGAGAGGAACAAGATGAGAGAGATCAGGGGCATTTCTGTATTGGAAACACTGGAAGAGATTGCTGACCCAAGACATACCGCTCTTCTGGTCATAGACATCCAGAACGACAATGCCTCCCCAAGAGGCATCCTGGCTTTGAACGGCGTGGACATCTCAGCAGTCAGGACAATACTACCAGCCGTAAAGAGCGTTCTGGAGGCAGCCAGACGGCTCGGGTTGCTGATTGTTTTCATGAGGAATACCCGGTCAAGGGACGGCAGCCAGGAGTCGGGCCCGTTAATGCGAGGTCGTGAGAGGCAACACACCCGTGGCCTTGCGGGATACGTGCTGGAAGGCACCTGGGGCAATGAGGTCCTGGAGGAACTGGAGCCCAGGCAAAATGAGCGGCAGATGATCAAATATCGGCCCAGCGCCTTCATCGGAACCCCGTTGGACCTCCTGCTGAAGAACAAGCAAACGAAAAGCGCTGTGGTCGTCGGACAGGGCACGCCATGGTGCGTAGAAACTACGGTAAGAGACCTCGAGCAGTATGGATATTACCCGGTCGTGTTGAGTGACTGCGTTTGTACCGCTGACCGGCGAGAATTGCACCAGGCGTCTCTGCTGGTAATGTCGGACCGGTACGTGGTGGTCACATCGGGCGAGCTACTGAAGGTATGGAACTCTAAAAAGGAGGCGTGAGATGAAAGAAACAAAGAGGGCACAGGTATTAGACACACTGGAAGAGATTGCTGACCCGAGACATACGGCTCTTCTGGTAATAGACATCCAGAACGACAACGCTTCTCCAAGAGGCATGCTGGCCTCAAAGGGCAGGGACATCTCTTGGGTCAGGAAGACGTTGCCAAATATCAAGACAGTCCTGGAGGAAGCCAGAAGACTCGGGGTACTGGTCATTTTCATGCGGATGACCAGGTCCAAAGACGGGAGCCACGATTCAGGTCCCCTGTTGCGGTTGCAAGAAATGAGCGCTCATGGGCGAGGTCTCGCCGAGTATGAAATAGAAGGGACCTGGGGCAACGAAGTCCTGGACGAACTTGAGCCCAGACCGAGCGAGCGTCAGGTCATCAAATACCGCTCCAGCGCTTTCATCGGGACAACCCTGGACATTATCCTGAGGAGCAAAGCTATCAGGAGCGCTGTCGCAGTTGGTCTGGTGACCGAGGGATGCGTGGAAAGCACAGTGAGACATCTCATCGAACATGGCTACTACACCGTGGTACTGAGCGATTGCGTTAGCAGCAGCAGCCAGGACATGCATGATGCGGCTCTATTGAAAATGTCGGCGAGGTGTGACGTCATGCCCTCGGAAGCACTATTGAAGGTGTGGCGGCCGGCAAGAGTGGCTCACCAAGGAGGAGTGAGATGAAGAATATTCGGGGGACGCTGGTGCTTGACACGCTGGAAGAGATTACGGATCCAAAGCGCACGGCCTTGCTGGTGATAGACGTTCAGAACGACAATTCTTCTCCAAAAGGCATGCTGGCCTCAAAGGGCAGGGACATCTCCTGGGTCAGGAAGACGTTGCCAAGTATCAAAACAGTCCTGGAGGAAGCCAGAAGACTGGGGCTGTTTATCATTTTCACGAGGACTACCAGATCTAAAGACGGCACGCACGAGTCAGGCCCTTTACTGCGGAGGCGTGGCAGGAGTGCCCATGGGGCAGGTTTGGCGGAGTATGAGGTAGAAGGGACCTGGGGCAACGAAGTCCTGGATGAACTTGAGCCCAGACCGAGCGAGCGACAGGTGATCAAATACCGCTCCAGCGCTTTCATAGGAACAACACTGGACATCATATTGAGGAACAACGGCATTAAGAGCGCCGTCGTCGTCGGGCTGGTGACGGAGGGATGTGTAGAAAGCACAGTGAGGGACCTCATAGATCACGGCTACTACGCGGTCCTATTGAGCGATTGCGTTTGCAGCAGTAACCAGGAGATGCACAAGGCTTCTCTGCTGGTAGCCGCGACGAGGTGCGACGTGATACCGTCAACAGAGCTGCTGAAAACATGGCGTTCGGCGAGAGCAACACCTTGAGCCCATACTGCGCAATGGCACCCTCGACCGCATGTCCGACGCCGGGAGCCGGATCACCATCGATAGCACCAGCTACAGAGGGCGCCTGTCGCAGCAAAGAATAGGTTCCCGCGAAACGGGAATAAAACCTGAGCGAATTGTCATACCGGCGGAAGCCGGTATCCAGGCAACACGTGGTGCAAAGGCTTCTGGATTCCGGCTCGGGGGCCGGAATGACGTTTCGCGGGACGCTCCACAGAACGACTCTCTTGCACCACAGCCCTGCCAAGGCGTATTATCCCCGTCCAGAAGGACTTGTTTCCTGGAAGTTCTGGTCCCTGGGGCTATGGCGTCCAACAGTGCTAACCGGTGAGGAGTAACAGGAGTACGAATAATGGATATCTCCGATGTACGAAAAGGCACCAAGCTGATGATAGACAATGTTCCTTACAATGTTGAGGAAGCGGAGTTCATGAAGCCCGGCAAGGGCAGCGCAATCTACCGCTTCAAACTGCGCAACCTGGTCGACGGTTCGAGCACAAACCGCACATACCATTCGGGAGAGAAGTTCACCCCTGCCAGCGTTTCCACCGGCGAAGCGCAGTTCCTCTATCGCGACGGCAGCCATTTCGTATTCATGTCCACTGAGAACTATGAGCAGTCCACCCTCGACGAATCATTGCTGGGCGATAAGAGTCATTTTCTGAAAGAAGGAACGATCGTCACTATCACCATGCTGGAAGACAGACCACTGGATGTCACCCTCCCCAATTTTGTGGAGCTGAAAGTGCTGAAAAGCGATGTAACTACCAAGGCGGACACGGTTACCTCCCAGATGAAGTCCGCTACACTTGAAACCGGCTACCAGATGGACGTCCCGACATTTGTGAGAGAAGGCGATGTCATCAAGATCGATACCCGCACCGGGACCTATGTAGAACGGATTGCCGCCAAGAAGTGAGAGGCATGGACGGCGAGCGTGAGCG
>JACPRR010000125.1 GCA_016189825.1 Chloroflexota bacterium | reverse complement strand
TCATCGGCAATGTCGAAGGGAAGGACATCATGCGCGGGAAAGCCGATGTGGTGATCACTGACGGTTTCACCGGCAACATAATGATCAAGGCCATCGAAGGATTCGGAGAACTCATATTCTACATGCTTGGCGGCGCAACCGGCTCCGCTGGACACGGTGGCAAGCCGCATTCCGAGAGGGCCGCCGGGGCGCCGCTTTCCGACATGTCGAGGCGCCTCGACTGGAGCGAGCACGGCGGCGCAGTGCTCCTCGGAGTGAAAGGGAGCGTGGTAGTGGCCCACGGCCGCAGCAAGGCTAAGGCCATCACCAACGCGATCCGGGTTGCCAGGGTAGCGGCGGAAAGGGTGCCGGAGTCAATCGCGTAGATGAGGCAGAGGCAATAGGAGGGAATGGCGAAGATGATCGAGCTAAGCGATGATAACTTCGAGTCGGCGGTGCTTAAGTCGAAAACGCCGGTCCTCGTTGATTTCTGGGCTGAGTGGTGCACCCCCTGCCGCATGGTTGCCCCCATACTTGAAAACCTGTCTACCCAGTACGGCGACAGGCTGGCGTTCGGCAAGATGAACGTGGACGCAGGGCGCAAGACCGCGACCCAGTATGGGGTGCAGAGCATCCCGACCATGCTGTTCTTCAAGGACGGCAAGCCGATGCGCCAATTCCGCGGCTTCATGTCCGAGAAAGAGCTGAAGAAGAACCTTGACGCCGCGTTGACCCCATGAAGGGAGAACCGCTCGCAGTATTCATCATCACCGGCAGGACCGCATACTGCGACGCCGGTTGCGGCCTGGACTGGTCAGTTCGTGACAACCAGGAGGCCGCAAAGGCGGAGGCCAGCGCCAGGTTCGGCGGCAAGGTCGCGCTGGCTTTCTGCGATGCCGGCGATGCTGACTGCCCGGCGCCGCAGGAACTGCTTGCCCGGGCCCGCGCCGGGTCTGTCCCGCTGCCTCTGCTGGCAATCAACGGGGCGCCCCGGATAACAGGCGACTTCGACATGCGCATGATGTGGGTCATCGTCGAAGCGGCGTTGGAGATGAATGGTGACTGAAGAGAACAAGCACAGCTATGAGCTGATCATCATTGGCGGGGGCCCGGCCGGCCTGAGCGCGGGCATCTATGCCGCCCGGGGCAGGATCGACACGCTGCTCATTGAGAAGCTCGCCATGGGCGGCCAGATTACCGGGGCCGAGAAGGTGGAGAACTATCCCGGCTTTCCCGACGGCGTCAGCGGGTTCGACCTGACGGAGCTGATGCAACGGCAGGCATCGCTATGGGGGCTGAAAACGCACACCGCCGACGTGACCGGACTGGCTGTGGACAGCAACACCAGGATCGTGAAGACGAGCGACGGCGACTTCCTCTGCCACGCGGTGATAGTCGCATCGGGATCGGCGCGCAGCAAACTCGGCGTCCCCGGCGAGGAGCGCCTGCTGGGCAGGGGCGTCTCCTATTGCGCCACCTGCGACGGGGCTTTCTTCCAGGACGAGGCAGTGGCAGTGGTGGGCGGCGGCAACGCCGCCGTTAGTGAAGCGCTCGCGTTGACCAGGTACGCCAGGAGCGTGGTCCTGGTCCATCGCAGAAACGAACTACGGGCTACCAAGGTGGTCCAGGAGCGATTGTTCTCCGAGCCGAAGGTCCACGTTATCTGGGACACCGTTGTGGATGAGATCCTCGGCAATGACAAAGTGGAAAAGCTGAGGCTGCGCAACGCGAAGACAGGGGAGGGCTCCTCGGTCAACGTTGCGGGCATCTTCGTGGCCACGGGACTGGTCCCAGCAACGGAGTTCGCCACCGCCCTGCTCGACATGGACCAGCAAGGCCATATCATAACCAACGAGGTCATGGAAACGAAGGTCCCCGGCATATTTGCCGCCGGGGATGTAAGGCATGATTCCGCCAAGCAATGCGTCACCGCGGCCGGCGACGGCGCTACGGCCGCATTGAGGGCGGAACGGTACTTAACAACGGAGGTAACGCGATGAAGATCGTATTGCTGCAGGACGTGAAGAACGTGGGGCATCCCGGGGATGTCAGGGAGGTCTCGGCCGGCTATGCCAAGAACTACCTCATACCAGCCGGGCTGGCGGCGCTCGCCACGGCCGGGACGGTCAAGCAGGCGGAGCAATTGAAGAAGGCAGCGGAGACCCGCAAAGCCAGGACCGAGGCCGATCTCTCCGGAGTCGCAGAGAAGCTGAACGGACAGCAGGTTGAGATAGCGGTGAAGGCCGGGGTCGAAGGCGGGCGCATCTACGGCTCCGTGACCAATGAGGACATCGCCGAGGCGTTAAAGAAGCTCGGTTTCGAGGTCGACAAGAAGCGGATCGACCTGGAGAAGCCAATCCATGAGCTGGGCAGCTTCCCGGTGGTAGTCAAGCTGTCCGCAGAACTGGCGCCCACCATAACCGTCATCGTCAAGGGAGAATAGGTTTGCTTGAGGAGAGGATGCCTCCTCACGACGAGGCGGCGGAGGAAGCGGTGCTGGGATCGCTGCTTATCGATCCAGAAGCTGTCTTCACCGTGGCGACGCAGCTCCGGTCGGATGACTTCTTCGTCCCCAGGAACAAGCTGGCCTACGACGCCTGCCTTTCTCTCTATGGCCGTACCGAGGCCCTTAACCAGGTGACGGTAGCCCAGGAGCTTGCCCGTCGCGGACTGCTTGGCGATGCCGGCGGGGCGGCGCACCTGGCGCACGTGGTCTCAACCGTCCCGACTTCGCTGCACGCAGAGTACTACTCGCAGATCGTATCGAGGCTAGCGCTGATGCGCAGGCTGATCGAGGCCGGCAACAAGATAGAGCGGATCGGCTACGAGGCCAGCCCCGACCCCGATGCCGCGCTTGGCCAGGCTGAGGACTTACTATTCCAACTGCGCCAGGGGCGCATCTCGCGCGACTTCGTGCCCATGCGCGAAGTGCTGGACCAGTACTTCGAAGAGGGCGGGCTTGGCGCCCACGACCGCGCGGGCAAACTACAGCATGTGCTGACCGGGTTCACCGCACTCGACGACTTGCTCGGCGGGCTGCAGCGCTCAGACCTCATCATCATCGGCGCCAGGCCGTCCATCGGCAAGACCAGCCTGGGACTGGCCATGGC
>JACPRR010000099.1 GCA_016189825.1 Chloroflexota bacterium | reverse complement strand
ACGAAACCAGTTGCGTTGCGGGGGGATATTGAGTGTGATAGAATCCCTCGGCTGCAAACTGGGACATGTAACTCGAATGCGCGCAACAGTCATCGCGACAATCCCCGGACAGGAACACATGGTCCCACCGTCGCTCTCGACAGGGGTCCCCGGCCCACATTGATTGGACTACCCGCCCGTACGGAAGGCTTGCCTGCCGATGCCGCTGGACCACGTAGGCAGACTCTAGAAGGAGAAACGCACTATGACTGCCAGATTGATTAATGGGGCTGAGGTGGCGGCGCAGATCAGGGAAGAACTGAAGGGGAGAGTAAAAGCCTGCATCGCCAGGGGTGTTACGCCTATGCTCAATGTGGTTCTCGTTGGCGAGGACCCCGCTTCGATATCGTATGTGACATCCAAGGCCAAGGGCGCCGAAGAAGTCGGTATGCGCGAAGAGACTGTCCGCTTGCCGGCTAACACCGCCGAGGCGGAGTTGCTCAAGGTCATCGACGGCATGAACAGGGATGCGAAGGTGCACGGCATACTGGTGCAACTACCATTGCCGGCATCGATTGGCGAGAAGAAGGTACTGGACCATATCCTGCCATCGAAGGACGTTGATGGTTTCCACCCCATGAACGTCGGCAAGCTGCTTATCGGCGAGCCCGATTTCATGCCCTGCACACCTCACGGCGTGCAACAGTTACTTGTTCGCAGCGGGAACAACCCCGAGGGGAAACACGTGGTCATCTGCGGGCGGAGCAACATTGTGGGCAAGCCGCTGGCCGCCATTCTGGTGCAAAAGAAGAAGGGCGCAAACGCCACGGTCACGATGTGCCACACTGGCACGCGAGACGTGAGCAAGTACACCCTACAGGCTGACATACTTGTCGCCGCCATGGGCGTCCCGAAGGCGATCACCGCGGACATGGTCAGGCCTGGGACCGTTGTCATCGACGTTGGTGTTAACCGCATTGTGGACCCATCCAGGAAAACCGGGTTCCGACTGGTGGGCGATGTCGATTTCGATGCGGTAAAGGAAAAGGCGTCGTTCATTACCCCTGTTCCCGGCGGCGTTGGCCCGATGACGGTAACGATGCTGCTGGTGAATACTGTCAGGGCGGCCGAGCGTAAGGCCGGCGTTGTTTCGGCAGACTAGCCCGGCCCTGAGTCAGGGACCATCGACGGGAAACCGGCTGCAAGAATAAGGAGGCAGTTCTGATAATGGCAAGAGCACAGCGGGCGGTCAAGGGGGGGAGTAACAAGTTCGATATCCTTTCTTTGGACCCCACCAAGCTGGCCGATTGGCAGGTGGCCGACGAGGCTGAGAAGCGCATGAAGCACATCGAGCGGCTGGCCGAGGAGTGGGGTATTGAGAAGAAAGAACTCATCCCCATGGGACACTACATCGGCAAGATCGACTATGCCGCAATACTCGATCGTCTCAAGGACAGGCCCAACGGGAAGTACATCGATGTTACCGCGATCACGCCGACGCCCCTCGGCGAAGGGAAGACCACGACGACAATGGGACTTGTCCAGGGCTTGGGCAAGCTGGGAAAGAACGTGTCGGGCGCTATTCGCCAACCCTCGGCCGGGCCCACGATGAACATCAAAGGAAGCGCTGCCGGCGGCGGCCTTTCGCAATGCATACCACTGACCCCTTTTTCCCTGGGGCTCACGGGTGACTTTGACGCGGTCTCTCTGGCGCACAACCTCGCCATGGTGGCCGTGCAGGCCAGGCTTCAGCACGAGTTCATCAATGATGACGCGTTCCTTGCCGCGAAGCGTCTGAAACGGCTGGACATCGACCCACGTAATGTGGAGATGAAATGGGTTATCGACTTCTGCGCGCAGTCGTTGCGCGACATCGTCATGGGACTCGGTGGCAAGATGGATGGCTTCATGATGAGGTCCGGTTTTGCCATCAACGTGAGCTCAGAGGTGATGGCCATACTGGCCGTGTTCCAGGACCTGAAGGATTTCCGTGACCGCATGAGCAAGATCGTAGTGGCCTACAACAAGAAGGGAGAGCCGGTAACCACCGCCGATCTCGAGGTCGATGGCGCCATGACTGCCTGGATGTTGCGAGCGCTGAATCCGAACTTGCTTCAGACCCTCGAGGGCCAGCCAGTGATGGTCCACGCCGGCCCGTTTGCCAACATTGCCGTTGGGCAGAACTCGATCGTGGCCGATCGCATCGCTCTCAAGCTGTCCGACTACCATGTTACTGAGAGTGGTTTCGCCGCCGACATCGGCTTTGAGAAGTTCTGGAACATCAAGTGCCGCTTCAGCGGCCTTGTGCCCCAAGCCGCGGTCATAGTTGCCACGGTCCGTGCGCTGAAGATGCACGGCGGTGGGCCGGCGGTTGCCCCGGGCAAGCCCCTGGACCCGGCCTATACCAAGGAAAACCTGGCGCTCGTCGAGAAAGGATGCGCCAACCTGCTGGCGCACATCGAAACGGTCAAGAAGGCAGGCATAAACCCGGTTGTATGTATCAATAGCTTCTATACTGATACCAGGGCCGAGGTCGACCTGGTCAAGAAGATCGGCGAGCAGGGCGGCGCCAGGGTAGCCTTGTCGCAGCACTGGCTGAAGGGTGGCGAGGGCGCGCGCGAGTTGGCCGAGGCGGTTATCGACGCTTGCAACGAGAAGACCGAGTTCAAGTTCCTCTACGAGGACAAGATGCCGTTGCGGAAACGCATCGAGACGATCGCTAAAGACGTCTACGGAGCCGATGGCGTGAGCTACTCGGCTGATGCCGCTGCCAAGGCTGAGCGGATGGAGAAGGACCCCAAGTTCAAGGATTTCGCCACTTGTATGGTCAAGACGCATCTCAGCCTGTCTCACGATCCGACGCTGAAGGGGAGGCCCAAGGGCTGGACGCTGCCCATACGGGACATACTGACTTACGGTGGCGCGAAATTCCTCGTCCCTGTCGCTGGCGCCATCGCCCTCCTGCCGGGGACGGCTTCAGACCCCGCGTTCCGCAGGGTCGATGTCGATGTCGAGACCGGCAAGGTTACCGGGCTGTTTTAGGCGCCTATCCCGGCCCAGCACGAGCGGGCGCCCGATGCTAATCGGGCGCCCGCTTGGTCAATTGGTCTTGTCCACGTCATAATCGCTCGATTGCCCCGGAGCGAGTGGAGGAAGAGCAGCGTTGGAAACCAGCACTCTCGGCGGACTGGACCGAATCTTCTTCCCCAGAGGCATCGCCATTGTCGGAGCCTCGAACAACCCGGAGAAGCTCTCGCATAATTGGGTCAAAGGCCTCGTGCAAGCCGGATTTCCCGGAGGCGTTTACCCCATTAACCCGAGCGAACGGGAGGTACTGGGACAGAGAGCACACGCGAGCATGAGGGATGTGGCAGGGCCCATTGACCTGGCCATCGTATGCGTCCCGCGCACCCTCTGCCTTTCCGTCGTCGACGATTGCGCCGCCAAAGGCGTGTTTGCAGCGCACTTCTTCACGGGTGGTTTTAGCGAGACCGGCCGGCCTGAAGACCAGGCGCTGGAGGATGCGCTCGTGGAAAGGGCGCGGCGGGCAGGGGTCCGCGTCATCGGGCCGAACTGCATGGGCGTCTACAATCCGGAGGGGAAGATCCCGTGGGGGCCGTCCGACCTGATGGATGTGCCGGGAGAAGTCGGATTCGTCTCCCAGAGCGGGGGCCACGCCGTGAAAATGGCGGAAATCGGCACCACGCATGGGATCCGATACAGCAAGATGGTGAGCTACGGGAACGGCGCTGACCTCGACGGCGGGGATTTCATCGAGTATCTTGGTGACGATTGCAGAACGGGTGTGATAGGGGCATACCTCGAGGGAAGTCGGGACGGGCGGCGACTGGCGAGCGTCCTGAGAAAGGTCTCCAGGGTGAAGCCGGTCGTCCTCTGGAAAGGTGGACGTACAAACCAGGGAGCGGAGACCGCCGCTTCCCACACTGGATCAATGATGGCATCAGCCGACGTGTGGTCGGGCATGTTGCGACAGACCGGGGTGGTCGCAGTGCGCGACATGGAGGAACTCGCCGATACGCTACTGCTTTTCCAGCAGGTGAAACAACTCAATGGGAAACGACTGGGCGTTGTGTGCGGGCTAACCGACGGCGGCGGCGGCGAGTCGGTGCTGTCCGCCGATGCCTGCGCCGACCATGGCGTCGACGTACCACGATTTTCTCCAGGAACGCGGGAAAAGCTATCATCAATATATGGCGAGGTTGGCAGCGTGCTGCGCAATCCAGTCGATGTGAGCCAGGGCTACGGCGACGTGGGGAAGCTCAGGCAGGCACTGGGACTCGTCTGCGGCGAGCCGCAGATAGATATCATTGCCGTGTATGAGAACGTGGAGACACTCACCAGGTTCCTCCCCAAGGGGGTCATGGATGAGATGAACCGGCTCTTCATCGAGTTCGCCAGCGGCCAGTCGAAGCCGCTCGTGTGTGTATTGCCTCCTGGGGCGAGTGATACCGCCTGGCTTGGGGCGAGGCAGTTGTTGCTGGCCGGGGGCATTCCGGTCTTCACTTCCATGGACCGCGCTGCCCGGGCCATAGCGAATGTGCGGTCTTACTCGGCGAGAGCCAGGACGTCTTGACATAACATGGTAGTCGGGAGAACGCTAATCCTGATCGGAGCCGCGCTAATTGTCGCCGGCCTGATCTTCGTGCTTGCGAGCAGAGTCTCCTGGCTGGGGAGGCTGCCTGGCGACATCGTCGTGCACCGGGGCGGGACTGCGTTCCACTTCCCCATAGTGACCTCCTTGCTGGTGAGCGTTATCCTCACTGTGGTCCTGAACGTTGTCCTGAGGTTACTTTGGAAATAGCCGCGTGAAAACCGCCGATTTCGATTACGTTCTCCCTCCAGAGCTCATCGCTCAGGTCCCCGCTGAACCGCGGGACAGCTCACGACTCCTCATCCTCGACCGCGGCCGAGGAGCTACCCTGCACCGGCGCTTTCAAGATGTCTGCGAGTACCTCAGAGAGGGCGACCTCCTTGTCTTCAACGATACCAGGGTTATCCCGGCTCGCCTCCACGGATCGAGGAAAAGCGGTGGCCACGTCGAGGTGCTCCTGCTCAGGAAGCAACCGGATGGGTTGTGGGAGGCGCTGGTCAGGCCAAGGCGGGTGAAACCCGGCGAAGTGGTGGCGCTGGGCGGTCGTCCCACCGATGCCAGCCAGTGTGCGGGGAGCATGTCCTGCCTTGAGGCCGAGATCGGCGGAGCCTGCGGCGGTGGAGCCAGGATGGTGCGCTTTTCCCATCCGGAGTTGGTGAGCAGTGTGGGCGACGTTCCGCTGCCACCTTACATTCGGACGCCTCTCTCCGACCCCGAACGCTACCAGACGGT
>JACPRR010000098.1 GCA_016189825.1 Chloroflexota bacterium | reverse complement strand
ATTCCGAGCTAGCCTGCCCTGAGCCTGCCGAAGGGAGGAATCTCTTCCCGGCAAGCTGGCTCGCGGTGGATCTTCGCCCGCGGGCACCAAAGGGTACCAATCGGCGCTCAGGGTAAACTGCAGCCGGTATCCAGTCAAAAAGATTCACCCCGGGGTTCTGGATTCCGGCTCGGAGGCCAGAATGACGTTTCGCGGGAACCAGGTCATGATGCCCGGGAACCGGGGCTCGCCGCTTCAGGCGCCTCTTGCGGCCTTCCTGTTGAAACATAGATCGATGAAGGCTCCCAGACCAGATACGAACTCGGCCTCAGTACGCTCGCTGTGCCCCAAAAGCTGCCTTTCCTCCACCTGCCACGAAGGAATCCCCAGATCTTTCTCCAGGCGTTGGGCAACGAGCCGGCCCAGCCCCAGCACCGGCTGACAGCCGGTCTGCTCGAACTGCACAAAGCCATCGGCTTTGAAATCCCGGCAGACCATGACAGTGTCCCTGATCCATCTCTCTCCATCTCCTCCCCAGGAGTTGTACAGCATCGTGCGCGCCACCTCTTCCAACGGGCTCAACTTCCGGCCGAATTCAGTGACGTCTCCAAGGGTCGGCTTGTAGAAGATCCTGGCCGTCCCTCCGTATTGCCACCAGGGCACCGACACGCCCCGCCCGGCCAGGTAGTCCCAGATACCACTGCCATAAGGACCGGTGATACCCCAGACGATGCGCATCTTCTCCTCGCCAACAGGGACAAAGCCTGTTCTTACTCTCTCCCTCAACTCGTCGCGGTAGCTCTGGTAATACTCGATCATCTTGCCCGGATTGACAAACTGTCCGGGATGCACGGGCTCGCGGAACACATCTCTGGGATGGTCCGGGCAAGGAACGAGCTTTCGCAGTTCGTAGATGTCGTGCAGGGCGTCGAAATACGGCTTCGTGGCTTGCTGCATTTCCGCCAGCTTTTCTTCATCGTATTTTGCCCCGGGCAGGTTGACCTCGATCCACTCGATAAGCTGTTCCAATTGGGCCACAACATAGCCAAGGTGCTCCTGATGGGGTTCCTGAAAGGGGACCTCGATGGTGAAGACCGGCACGCCCATCATTTGTCCCAGCGCCCTGTGGCTGTTGCTCATTACGTTGCACGCGCCAGTGCGGGTAACGATGAGCTTGGGTCTGGGCAGTTCGCCTCCCATGATTGCCAGCGGGAAGAAGAGGGTTGTTCTGTCGCAGGCGTACTCCGGCAAACCCATCGCCCTTACCTTCTCGAAAGCTGCTTCGGCAAGCCTGGTGCCGAGTCTATCGGCGATGGGTATGAGGTTAAGCATCTGGAAGTCGCCAAACGCTTGTACGAAAGTCTCAATGCCGAAAGCCGATTGCGAAATGAAGGGCTTGCCCTCCTGCCACCACCTTAGTTGCTCCCTGTTCTGCTCGAGGTGTGCTTCGTACAGCAGCCTGTTGCTGGCGAGCATGTTGCTGCCGGGACTGCTTGCTATCCGCTTCAACCGCCTCTCGTATTTCGCAATCTCAACCTCGAAAATGTTCATCTTTGGCCGTTGCCGCTTACTACTTGTGCTTGGCGATGTCAGCGTACAGCGTAAACGAATAGCCGGCCGGCTGTGGATAATCGATCGATACTCGTGGCCCCAGCGCGCCCTGCGACGGTACCCTGGCGACCATCAAGTCCAGGTACGTGTCCGCCACCATCTTCATGGCCTGCTCAAAGAGTTGCTTCCTTCGGCTTGGGTTCCCCTCCGCGGCAACGTCATCAAGGACCTTATCGAGTCCGGGGTTTGTATTGCCGAACAAACGCTCATTGCCGTTGCTGTGGAAAACATTGGCGAGATTCTTGCGCGTCAGCGGGCCGGCGTCCTGGCGGATGGTGGATGCCTGGCCGATCAGCTCGGGAGCCACAACTGGCCTGAGTCTCTGTATCTTCTGGAATGAGCCCCAGTCTATGGGAACGATTTGGGCCCTAACGCCTATCTTTGACCAGTATGCCTGTATCACGGTGGCGAGCTGGGGTAAGTACGTCCCCCCCGACATGGTGAATGTCCACAGTTTTATGTCCAGTCCACCCGGATAGCCGGCGTCTTTCAGCAGTTGTTTCGCCTTCTCCGGGTCGTAGACATTGAGGACGGTCCTGGCATAGTTCATCCAATATGCGGTGTCGATGTCCCTGCTCTCCTCAGATTGCATCGGCGGCCCGGCAGGTAAGGCTACCCCGGCGAAGAACGATTTGATAACCTCATCCCTATTGATGGCCAGCGAAAGCGCCTGTCGCACCTTGACATTGCCGGTGGGCACGGTGGCGCCCACAGGGGGATAAGTGCCATGGAACTCCACCATGGCCGTCGTCCACTGCGTGGCGAATGTGGTATAGCCCAGTGCCTTCATGTCGAGGGCCTTTTCCGGCCCCACGTCGATCACATCCAATTCTCCGCTCTTCAGCGCGGCCACGCGGGTCGTCTCTTCGGGAATCAATAACAGGGTAAGCTTCTTGAAAGCAGGCGTCTGCATCCAATGGCTGCTCATCGCTTCATATTCGACCGAATCTCCCTGAACTCGATTTACAAACTTGAAAGGGCCACTTCCGATCGGGCGAGTGGCAAAGTAGTCTACGCCGTTCTTTTCAATATAGTCCTTTGGCAGCACCTGGCCTCTGCTGGGAGGTATGGGAGCAGAGAACAGCGGAAGGTCAAGCGCAGCGCCCTTGGTGAACACGCGAATGGTGTAGTTGTCAACCACTTCCACCCGGGCGATGCTATCCCTGAGTTCGGAGGAAACTGCATCCTGCGCGGTCATCCTGTCCAGTGTGAACTTGACATCCTGGGCGTCCAAGTCTTCGCCATTGTGGAACTTAATACCCCGGTGGAGGCTGTAGGTCCACGACAACGCATCTGGGGCCAGCTCCCATTTGTCAACAACGCCGGGCGTGATTTCCGTTCCACGTATCCGGAACAGAAAATCATACATGGGGGCGAGAAGGCTCACCAGGACTCCCTGCTCCGTCGTAGGGGGATAGAACTTTTCGCTGCCGAAGGTAGCCAGTGCAATCCTTAGCTCGCCGTAGGGCCCGGCGGGCGTAGCGGGTTTCGGCGCCGCGGTGGTAGTAGCCGGCTTCGCGGTCGTCGCCACTGCCGACGTACTCTGGCTCGTGATAGCAGTCGCGGTCGTCGATGTACTAGTGATGGCGCTGGTGGTCGTGCCTACCGGCTTAGCACAGCCGGAAAAGACGAGCAGCGCAACCGCTACCAGAAGCCCGACAGACTTGCTGGCCGTCCGGCACCGCCCCTCCTTCCAGGAACGCCCCACTCGCCGTTGCCAGCCCTGTAATTCAGCCATCGCCGTCCTCCCCTGTGTGTTCTCAGGATACCTGCCGGGATTCCGCCCTCAGGCACTGGGGTCACGCAATCCCTGCGTCCGTGCGCGGCAGTACAGCCGCAGCAGTCACTTGCATT
>JACPRR010000090.1 GCA_016189825.1 Chloroflexota bacterium | reverse complement strand
TCGTTGAACGGTCAACCATTATTGACGCCAATAGTTGGCATACGTATACTACGCACACCAACGTTTTCGAAAAGGCTCCGCGGCATCCGGTGGAGGCACAGGAGCAGGCGCTGCTCCCGTGGAGGACACATGGCTGGGGAATCCCTTCAAGCCCTTTCTGACGAACTGAAGGCGCTGGCCCTCGCCAGTGGGGCGGCGCTTGCCGGTGTCGCCGCCGTTGACGCCATTCCGCCGAGCACTCCCCCCTTGCCGCCAACCAGGGTGATGGCTGCCGCGCGCACCGTGTTCGTGTTCGGCGTGCCCATGCTGCGCGGCTCCATAGAGAGTCCCAGCCTGTCCTCCGCCATGAGCTCAACGAACGCGATCTACCGGGAGGAAGACATACTCTCACACCGCGCCGGCCTGCTCCTTGAAGAGCGCGGCTACCGCGCCGCGCTCATCGCTGCCGCATCGCCCATCGAGATGAGCAAGGAGACCAAGGGCCTGCTCGGCGATATTTCCCTGCGCCACGCTGCCGTCGCCGCCGGGCTTGGCCGCATCGGGCGGAACCGGCTGTTGCTTACCGCGAAGTATGGTCCGCGCGTGCGGCTGGGAGCGCTGGTCACCGATGCCCCCCTGCCGCCCGATGCGCCGGTTGCGCAAAGCCCCTGTGACGACTGTGGCCTCTGCGTCCAGGCCTGTCCCGCGCAGGCGCTCGAGACGCACACGCTCAAGGATGCCATCAAATGCCTGGGCAAACAGCAGACCTGGGGGCTGGCGGCCAACCTCAGGTATATGGAGAGGCTTTTCGAGGCGTCGCCGGAGCAGCGGAAGGCGCTGCTCCGGGACCCGGAGTATTGGAACCTGTACCAGGCGCAGAGCATCACCCTGCTCTACACCTGCTATGAGTGCCTCAATAGCTGCCCGGTGGGCAGGTAGCGCCCTGACTCCTACTTGTGTTTGACTATCTCGGTGAAGAGCCCAACGGAAGGACTAGGGAAGAAGGGGAACCTGGCAGTCACTTCCTTCCCCATTGCCATCAAGCCAGGAGCGGAAGCAAGCGTACCAACCGCGAACGAGTCGGTAGCCATCTTTATGACTTCCGCGTACGTGGCGCGCCTTTTCGCCGGGTCCGGCTCCGCCGCCGCCGAAGCGAGCAGCTTATCGGCGGCGTTGGCCTGGGGAGTCCCCTTGCCGAGGAAAGTAGCCGTTCCGGTGCTGCCCCAGTCCGAGAGCAAGGAGCCCAACGTGAATCCCGGGGAATTCCAATACGTGGTGGCCTGGCCGACCAGCTCGGTGGCCGGTCCTACCCGCCACCTGTTATATGACCCCGATTCGATATTCACGATCTTGGCCGTTACCCCTATTTTGCCCCAGTAGTTCTGTATCACCTCTGCGAGCTGCGGCATGAAAGGCGTGGCCCGGCCCGGGAAGGTGTACAGGTTAATGCTGAACCCCTTGGCGTAGCCGGCATCGCTGAGCAGCTTCTTGGAGGTCTCCGGGTCGTACTTGTAGAGCTTGCCCACGTAGTCTTTCCAGTAGGGGAGGTCAACCTCATCAGCCAGTTCGGTTATGGACGGCGGCAGAGCCGGCAGGCCCTTGCCCAGGTAGAAGTCCTTGAGCAGCGCATTCCGGTCGACAGCGAGCGAGAGGGCCTGGCGCACTTTAATATCCGCAGTGGGCATGCCGGCCGACCTTTGGTCATAAACGCCGTGCAATTGGAATTGCTGGGCGTACCATCCCATGGAGAAGGTACTCAAGCCCGCGGATTCCAGGTTGGTGACGTTGTTTAGACTGATATCGATGAAGTCGGCGCCACCAGTCTTCATGAGGGCTATCCGCGTAGCCTCTTCCGGCATTTGCATGATGGTCAGCTTCTTGAAAGCCGGCGCCTGGCGCCAGTGGGTTGCCACCGCTTCCATCTGATACGAGTCTCCCGGTTTCCCCTCGACGAACTTCCATGGTCCAGAGCCCATGGGACGGCTGAGGAAGTTCGCGACCCCATTCTTTTCGATGTAGTTCTTGGGCATGATCATGCCCTGGGTCGGCGAGTTTGGTACGCCCCCCTGGTGGAGGAAGAACTGCTGCGCCTTGGTGGTAATACGGAGGGTGTAGTCATCGACCAGCTCCATATTCTTCACATTTTGCGCCGTGAACTGGCGGTAGGCGTCCGGTTGAGAGAAGCGTTCAAGGCTGAACTTCACATCGGCGGCGGTCAGATTGTCGCCATTCTGGAACTTGATCCCCTTGCGGACGTAGTAAGTCCAGGAAAGTCCGTCAGGGGACACCTGCCATTTCTCAACGGTCCTGGGGGTCACTTCGGGTCCGGTTCCAGTGTTGTCCAGCCAGAACATGTAGTCGAACATCTGGACCGGGACCAGGTTGGCGAAGGTGCCGTCGGCGGCGATCGGGTCGAGCTTTTCATTGCCGAAAGTGCCTACAGCGATTCTTAGCTCGCCATACTGGCCACTTGGGGCTGGCGCCGCGGTAGAGGTGGTCGCCGGTTTTGCTGTCGTCGTCGCCGGCGCGGAAGTAGCTGTAGTCGTGGTCGCGGCCTTCGTAGTCGTTGCAGGCGCAGCGCTCGAAGTCGTGGTGGGAGCTGAAGGTGTCCTCGAACAGCCTGCTAGCGCGACGATAACGGTCAGGATCAAGGCCACTGCCATTGCGGGTTTCCGTGCGGTCATCATGTATCCTCCTCCTTGAGCTG
>JACPRR010000089.1 GCA_016189825.1 Chloroflexota bacterium | reverse complement strand
TGGAGATGCTCGGAAAGGCTTTCTTCGGGGATGCGAAGCTGCCGCTCCCGCCAGATCCTCTCTGCCTCGGGTATGATGCTGTCGATACCGAGACCGAGCTTGGCGGAGATGAACGCAACTGGAGCGTACGACACGAACTTGAACTTCTCTTCGATTCTCTGTGAAACCTCTTGCTGCTTCTCCGGTCCTACGAGGTCCCATTTGTTTACCAGGATCTCCATGCCCTTGAAGGCGTCGTGGATGTATCCTGCAATGTGAAGGTCCTGGGCCGTCACCCCTTCCGATCCGTCGATAACCAGGAGAGAGACATCTGATCGGTCGATCGCCCTCAGAGTGCGCAGGACGCTGTAGTACTCTATTCCTGGCTGCACCTGGCCTCTGCGCCGGACCCCTGCGGTATCGATGAGGAGCGCGGTGTGGTCCGCTGACCGGTAAATGGTATCCAGCGAATCACGTGTCGTGCCCGGCACGTCCGACACGATTGCCCGCTCCTCACCCAGGAGCGCATTCATTAGCAACGATTTGCCCACGTTGGGACGACCGACGATCGCGGCTTTCACGTAGTCGACGCGTTCTTCTTCGCCAATGGGTTCAGGAAGCAGAGAGGCGATACGGTCGAGCATATCCGGCACATTGCGCCCGTGGTGAGCGCTCGTCGCGATTGGCTCGCCGAAGCCCAGCTTGTTGAACTCGGCCGCGCCGGAATCATGCCTGATGTCATCGGCTTTGTTCGCCACCAGGATAACCGGAGAGGAGACGCCGCGAAGACTATCGGCGATGTCCCAATCCGAGGCCACAAGGCCGTCGCGGACGTCGACGACGAACAGTACCACGTCGGCTGCCGATACCGCCGCCTGCACCTGGTCCTTGATGTTCTGCGACCGGGCGGTCAAGGGCTTCATTTCAAGGCCGCCGGTGTCGATAAGGGTGAAATCCTTGCCTTCCCAGGACGTGTCGGCGAAAAGCCGGTCGCGGGTCGTCCCGGGCAGGTCCTCGACGATAGCGACGCGTCTTCCAACTATCCTGTTGAAGAGCGATGACTTGCCCACATTGGCGCGCCCGACAATCGCGACCAGGGGCTTGCCTGTTCCCTGCCCGGAGCGCGCAATAGTACTCATTAGTGCTTGTGCCATCTATTTATGCCTATGGTCCCGGAGTATCAGGCCATGACTTCCGCGAGGATCGTACGCTGGATGTGAAGTCTGTTCTCGGCCTGGTCGAAGACGACGGATTGAGGACTATCGATCACACCATCGGCAACTTCTTCGCCGTGGTGAGCCGGCAGTGGATGCATGAATAGGGCGTCCGGGTGCGCCCGTTCCAGGAGCGACTTATTCACCTGGTACGGCGCCATAGCAGCCAATCGTTCCCTGGCCTGGCTTTCCTGTCCCATGCTGACCCAAACATCAGTATACACCACGTCAGCGCCGGCTACCGCTGCTCCCGGGTCAGCGGTCGTCACTATCTCAGCTCCAGATCTCCTGGCCAACTCCCTGGCCTTGCCCAGAACGTCATCGCATACCGCGTAACCGGCCGGGGAAGCGATGCGGAACCTCATGCCGGTGTGCGCTGCGGCCAGCATGAGGCTGTTCGCGACGTTGTTCCCATCGCCCACGTATGCCAGCGTGATCCCCTCGAGTTTGCCCTTCTTCTCGTATATGGTGAGCAGGTCAGCCAGCGCCTGACAGGGGTGCTCGCAGTCGGACAGTCCGTTTATCACCGGGACCGAAGCGTATTTGGCCAAAGATACCACCGTCTCGTGAGCGAACGTCCTCGCTACTATTCCGTTGACATAACGAGTGAGCACGCGTGCCACGTCAGCGACAGGCTCCCGTTTCCCCAGCGCGACTTCCTGGGGTGAAAGATAGAGACAATGCCCGCCAAGCTGGTCCATCGCTACATCGAAACTGACCCGAGTGCGGAGGGACGGTTTCTCGAACAGCAGGGCCAGTGTCCTCCCGTTCAACACAGGCGGTACCTTTCCCTTTTTGCCCGTGGCCGCTTTCTTGATTAGCCACTGCGCTTCGGCACTGCTCAGGTCTGCTATCGATATGAGGTCCCTGCCTTTGAGTTTGACATCGTTTGACACCGTAAGCCGAAGTATACCACACCGGTCAAGGCCCGTCAGCAGGAATTATTGTATAATGGGCGCTAATTCCCATTGCTTCCAAGGGAGGTTACCGTTGAAAGTCCTTATCGCCGACCCACTGGCTAAAGAGGGCATCGAGGTTCTGAAGACCCTTGCCGACGTCGAGGTCAAGCTAGGTCAGAGTCAAGACGAGTTGAAATCAGTTATCGGCAACTATGATGCCTTGGTGGTGCGAAGCGAGACCAAGGTCACTGCTGCGGTGGTCGAGAAGGGGTCCAAGCTCCTCGTCATCGGCAGGGCCGGTACCGGAGTCGACAACATAGACGTTGACGCCGCCACACGACGCGGCATCGTCGTGGTCAACGCGCCTACGGGCAACACTGTTTCCGCGGCGGAGCATACCATCGCACTTATGCTGGCGCTGGCCCGCCACATACCGCAGGCCCATGCATCATTACAGGCCGGGGAGTGGCGGCGCAAGGATTTCATGGGGGTTGAGGTGAAAGGGAAGGTGCTGGGCGTGGTCGGTCTTGGAAACGTTGGCTCGGAAGTCGCCCGGCGCGCACGCTGCATGGAGATGCAGGTAGTAGCATACGACCCGTTCGTCTCTCAAGAGAGGGCGCGCAATCTCGGCGCCGAACTGATGAGTCTGGCGGAGGTGCTCAAGGGATCAGATTTCGTCACCCTGCACCTGCCGCTAACTCCCGAAACAAAAATGGTGGTGGGGCGCAAGGAGATCGCGATGTTAAAGCCGACGGCCAGGGTCATCAACTGCGCCCGTGGTGGCCTCGTCGATGAGCAAGCCCTCTACGAGGCTGTAGAAGGAGGAAAGATCGCGGGCGCGGCGGCTGACGTGTTCACCGAAGAGCCGGCGTGCGGGAACATCCTCTGTCGTAGCAAGAAGATCATCGTGACCCCGCATCTGGCAGCATCGACCGCGGAAGCCCAGGTCCTGGTGGCGATCGATGTGGCGAAACAGATCGCGGAGGTACTGCAGGGGCGGCCCGCGCGGTATGCGGTCAATGCCCCCCTTATCCCGGCAGAGAAGTTCGGGACACTCGCTCCTTTTGTGCAGGTCGCCTCATCGGCGGGACGCCTCGCCAGCCAGTTGATCGATGGGCAGATGAGTGGACTGCTCATCAAGTACGAAGGGGAAGTGGCGACGTTCGAAAGCACCGCGCTCAAAGCGGCGGTTGTCCGCGGGCTTCTTGAGGGGGTCACCGACGAGCGTGTCAACCTGGTGAACGCTGGCATCATTGCCGCCCAACGCGGGCTGAGCGTGGTCGAGCAGAAGGGCGGCGTGTCGGAAAACTATGCCAGCCTGCTCACCATAGAAGTGACGACGTCTGCGGGCGTCACGGTAGTTGCCGGGACCGTGCTTCGGGGAGAGCCTCATATAGTACGTGTCAACAAGTACTGGCTGGACATTGTGCCGACAGGGGGACATTTCCTGTTTGCGGACCACAAGGACCGGCCGGGACTTATCGGCGCCGTGGGCGCTGTGACCGGGAAAGCGGACATAAACATCAGTTCGATGCTGGTGAGCCGGCTGCAGCCGCGCGGAGAAGCATTGATGATACTTGGCCTCGATGAGGCCCTGAGCGACAAGCAGTTGGAGCAGATTCTTGCCGTTCCCGATGTGCGGACGGCCAAGATGGTGCGCCTGTAGCCGGGCGAGGTCTTGCAAGGGCCACCTTTGTATGTTATAGTCGCAATTAGGAAGTTCTTCCCGTTGACAAGGCGTGCAGACTCCTGAGGGTTACCGAAGGGATTCTACAGAAGGCCGGGGGAGGGTTTTACAGGCGGGCGCCAGACTGGCTCCCCGCTGCGAGCCGGGCCTTGGGGAAAAGGAGAGTCGCGTGAACAAGAAGCTCTTTGTGGGGCGGCTGTCGTATGACAGCACGGAGGATGATGTGAGGCAAGCCTTTGCCGCAGTCGGCAATGTTGCCTCGGTAACCCTGGTGACAGACAAGTACTCGGGCCGGTCCCGGGGGTTTGCTTTCGTGGAAATGGCCACGGATGCGGAAGCGCAAGAAGCGATTAACAAGCTCAACAATAGCACGCTCGGCGGGCGGCAGATCGTCGTATCCGAATCGAAGCCCAGGGAAGAGGGCGCGGGTGGCAGGGGCGGCTACGGCGGCGGCCGCGGTGGTGGTGGTGGTGGGCGCGGCGGCCGGTACTAGGGCCTGAGCAGCAGAGCAAGCCGGGTCATTGCGGCCCCAGTACCAAGTTGGGCAAGTAGCCGTTACGTAGGAGAGATTCCTCCCTTCGGCAGGCTCAGGGCAGGCTAGCTCGGAATGACATATTTGTCACCCTGAGCGAAGTCGAAGGGTCTCTTCTCGAACATGACGGGGACTGTTGCAACTTAGGACTAGTTTTCAGTCCCACCTGAGGAAGGCGCTGTGCGTCTGGTAGTCGGTTTCGCCGACTCCGACGCGGCTTGCCCAGGCCAGGTGGTCGATGTCCTGAGGCCTTTTCCTGGCGAGAGACGGCTCGATCGTTGACAGCAGCTTGAGCCCGTGGCAGTCCACTGCCAGGGGGTCTGCGCCTGCTAGCATGTAGCCGAGGTCAGCGGGCTGGGCGCCATGTCGCAGTTCATCGGCGTTGCGATAGGTCTTCACCGCATCCATGACGGTGATGCTGGGCCGCATAACAGTGTTCACTTCCGCGATGCTACGATGTATGTCTTTCACTCTGCCATGCATCAGCAGGCGCTCGCGGATTGGGAAGAGGCCGAACTGGTTGCTCAGCGCCCCTGCGAGTCCGCAACGCCGGTGCGGTTTCAGCACGGGAAGAGAAACGATGTAGTCGCAGTCCAGCGCCATCGCCGACACGGTCATCGAGAATCCGTGCTGGGTCTTGACCGTTGTGAAACCGCAATCATGGAGGTTCACGAGTTCCAGGTCATGCGCGGAACAGGTGGATTGCAGCGCGTGATCGCGCAGGAGCTGAGCGGCGTTGCCGGCATCCCTTGAAGGCCCGTCGCCCACCACAATACGTACGTGGAAGCGTTTGAAGAACCAAAGCACCGCGTCGAGCACGTCAGGGT